>CAZRXS010000045.1:0-11098 GCA_964604145.1 uncultured Gudongella sp.
GAGTATATTTTAGTATTAAAGATTATGGGATTGGAATATCAGAAGAAGATATAGACCATATTTGGGATAGATATTACAGAGGTGGGAAAAAGCACCAAAGGCTGGATGCTGGGACTGGAGTAGGTTTATCTTTTGTTAAATCGATTATTCTTGCTCATGGCGGAGAGTTTGGTGTTGAAAGCAAATTAGGAGAGGGTAGCATATTTTACTTTACATTAAAATACAAACAATAGGATTATAAGTATTGATTTTTGCAAGCTTGTATTTTGTCAGAATATTAGATAAAATAAATATAATATATATGAAAGAAGGGATTATATGACAGGTTACAAACCAACGCGGGAAGAAGCATACAAACTACTTACAAAGTATGTTGAAAATGATAGCCAGATAAAACACGCCTTATCAGTTGAAGCAACTATGGTTCATTTTGCTGAGCTCTTTGGAGAAGACCCAGAAAAATGGGGTATAATTGGCTTGATTCATGATTTAGATTTTGATAAGTATCCAGATCAGCACTGTCAAATGACAGAAAAGATTCTAAAAGAAGAAAACTGGCCAGAAGATTATATTAGAGCTGTCTTAAGCCATGGTTGGAAAATATGCACAGATGTAGAACCAAAAGAAAAAATGGAAAAGGTAATTTATACAATTGATGAGCTTACGGGCTTAATTGCAGCCACAGCTTTAATGAGACCAAGTAAGTCTATACTAGATATGGAAGCTAAATCTGTTAAAAAGAAATGGGGGCAAAAGTCATTTGCAGCAGGTGTTAACAGAGAAGTAATTGAAGAGGGCGCATCCATGTTAGGGATGGATATTAAAGAATTGATTCATGAAACAATTATGGGAATGAGGAAAGTTGCAGAAGAAATTGGATTAAAGGGGAATATTTAATAATCAAAAGAATGGAGGAAAGTTTATGAGTAAATATTATGCAGAACCTTTTAAAATCAAGATGGTAGAACCTATTAAGATTCTGACAAAAGAAGAGAGAATCGTAAAGATTAAAAAAGCCAACTACAATTTATTTTCACTTGATGCAGAAGATGTTTACATTGACTTACTTACAGACAGTGGTACTGGAGCAATGAGTGCAAATCAATGGGCAGGTGTTATGGTAGGAGATGAATCTTATTCTGGTTCAAAGAGCTTTAGAAACTTGATGGTTTCTGTTAAGGATATATTTGATTACAAATATTTCCAACCTGTCCATCAAGGTAGAGCTGCAGAAAAAGTTCTTATGCCAATATTCTTAGGAGAAGGTAAAGTTGCTATTTCAAATACACATTTTGATACTACAAGGGCCCATGTAGAATTATCAGGAGCAAGGGCTATTGACTGTGTTATCAAAGAAGCGCTGGATACTGTAAATTTTCATCCATTTAAGGGGAATATGGATAATGAAAGACTTGTGCAATTGATAGAGGAGTATGGGAAAGAAAATGTAGGGATGATAATAATAACTGTAACTAATAACAGTGCTGGCGGACAACCTGTTTCTATGGCCAATATAAAGGAAACAAGTGAAATTGCCAAGAGATATGGCATTCCAGTTTGCATAGATGCTGCTAGATATGCTGAAAATTCATATTTTATTAAAAATAGAGAAGCGGGATATGGAGATAAAACAATAAAAGAAATAGCAAGAGAAACATTTTCTTACGCAGATATGTTTACAATGAGTGCAAAAAAAGATGCAATAATTAATATGGGCGGTCTTATTGGAATTAAAGATGACGCAGAACTTTTTGAAGCTGTTAAGGCTAGAACTATACCTTTTGAAGGATTTATATCTTATGGTGGACTTTCAGGAAGAGACATAGAGGCAATGGCAATAGGGCTCCAAGAGGGAACTGATTATGACTTCCTTAGGTATAGAATTGGTCAAATGGAATATTTAGCAGAAAGATTAGATGAAATAGGAATTGCTTATCAATCACCAGTAGGTGGGCATGCACTGTTTATTGATGCAAAGAATTTTTTGCCTCATATTCCATACAACGAATTTCCAGCACAAGCATTATCAGTAGAACTTTATATTGAAGCTGGGATAAGATCTTGCGATATAGGTTCATATATGATGGGTAATGATCCTGATACAGGTGAGCAAATAGAATCTCAATTTGAATTTACTAGACTAGCTGTACCAAGAAGAGTATATACTCAGTCTCATCTAGATGTTATAGTTGAAGCTTTAAAAGCTATTCAAGAGAGAAAAGACAGTCTGAAAGGTTATAAAGTAGTGTGGCAACCAAAAGTGCTGAGGCATTTTACATCTAAGTTAGAACCACTAAAATAAATAAGAAGATTTACAGAAGGTCCACTTTGAAAAAACTCAGAGTGGGCCTTTATTATGTTTTAGCTCTATTAATCCGTCGATTCCAATAAAATTTTAAACGATAATGTTTATCAAATAGACTAGTGGGTATATTAACATATAGACAATGATAAATTTATATAAAAAAGGAGAGATATTAGAATGTTTAAGTTACCAAGTTTAAATTATGGGTATGATGAGTTAGAACCTTTTATTGATGCTAAAACAATGGAGATTCACTATACAAAGCATCATCAAGGTTATGTTAACAATCTAAACAAAGCTTTAGAAGGTCACGAAGATTTACAGAGTCTTAGCATAGAAGACTTGATAAGATCTTTGGATAGAGTACCAGAAGATATAAGAACTGCAGTAAGAAACAATGGTGGCGGTCATTTAAATCACAGTTTATTTTGGGAGATTATGAAAGCAAATGGTGGTGGTGAACCTAAATCTATGCTTCTAGCAAAGATCAAAGAAAATTTTGGAAGCTTTGAAGCTTTTAAGGAAGAATTTAAGAAAGCTGCACTAGGAAGGTTTGGTAGTGGTTGGGCTTGGTTAGTATTAAATGGAGACAAGTTGGAAATTGTTTCTACTCCAAATCAAGATAATCCAATCTCTGATGGGAAAACTCCTATTTTAGGTATTGATGTTTGGGAACATGCTTATTATCTCAAATATCAGAATAAAAGAAATGAATATATAGATTCTTGGTTTAACACAATTAACTGGGAAAAGGTTGAAGAAAATTTAAATAAGTAACAAGCATATGAAAAGGCCTCTTGAAATGGGGCTTTTTTCTTTGTGTAATTGTAGATAGAGTCTGTATTATGGTATAATATGTTTTATCGATAGTTTTTAGATATAATTTAAAATATTAGAGCTTAAGAGAAAGAGAGTGTTAACAATGAAAATTCAACCTAAAAGAATTTTATACAATCTTAAGACAAAGGCAGTTGAATATTATAATAATCCCCAGAAACTAAAAGCTTTGCTTCAGAGCACAAATTTGACAATAAAAGATAATGTTCAATTAGAAAATCTTATTGAAGATATTCAGGCACTGGTGAGTCTTGTTATGGATTATACAAAAAAAAGATATAGATCTGTATCAAAAGCGACAGTTATAACAATAATTGCTGGATTAATATATCTTGTAAATCCTATAGATCTAATACCAGATTTTTTAGTTGGAGGTTTTATAGATGATGCTGCTGTAATTGGATATGTGCTAGCAAAAATAAAAGACGAATTAGATAGGTATAAAGAATGGAAGCAAATTTAGTTATGGGGGTTAAGATGAAAAACACATTATTATTTTTTATTATTTTAATTTTAATACCAACAAATGTTATTGCAAGCGATTTTTCAATAGGAGTACCAAAACAAGTATCTGTAGAAATACAAGATAGTATTAGTGATTCTTTTTTATTAAAATGGAGTGATGATCCAAGGGTATCAGAAATGGCTTTAAAAGAGGAGTATAAGGGAAAAGTTTTCACTCAAATAAATGTCTATGTTAGGGTTGGGAGCAAAGTTTATATCAAAGATTTAACTTTTAATTTTGATGATATAACTAAGACTGCAGAAGGGTTATCTAAAATAACATTAACTCCAGATCAAATTGATATCCCAACTCAAAATATTGACTTGATGGGAAGCGCTTATAGTTTTAAAATTAGACATGGAATAAGGATGAAAGATATTTTGGGTTCTTTTATAATAACAGGTGCCTATAGTCCTTCTACAAGCATAGGCTTGATTTATCCATATAATTATGCCAGTCCATGGGCAATAGAAGAATTAGATAGAGCTGTAAATAAGGGTTTGCTCATTGATGATATTAAATCGAATATGAAAGAAATTATAACAAGAGAAGAATTTAGTTCTTTAATGGTTAATTTTTATGAAAAAGCAACAAATAATCTAATAGAACCTTTTGTATCTCCTTTTTCGGACACAATTAATCCAGAAGTCTTAAAGGCTTTTAAATTAGGCATAGTTTCTGGTTATAGAGACAAGACATTTAGGCCCAGAAATCCTATAACAAGACAAGATGTTGCTGTTGTAACATTGAGAACCTTAAAAATAATAAACCCTAGCTTGGATACCAGCATATATCCCACAGATAATAGCGAAGGAATAAAAGATTATGCGTTTGATAGTATGATGTTTTTAAATCAAAAAAACCTATTCAAAGGTGATGAAAATGCTAAACTAAACCCTCTTCAACAAATAACTAGAGAAGAATCCGTATTATTAGTATTAAGAGCATATGATAAATTTATTGGGGAATAAGACATTTTATAGAGAAAGGTGAAATGCTAATGCTAAGTCAAAATATTGGTGAAATAGCAGCTTTGTTTACAGCATTTAGCTGGACCCTTGTAGGGGTGTTTTTTGGAGAAGCTACTAAGAGAATAGGCAGCGTGTCAGTTAATTTTATTAAGCTAGTTTTTGGATTTATTTTTCTCTCAATAACTGCTTTTATAACTAGAGGAGTAATGTTTCCAACAGATGCATCTTTGCATGCTTGGATTTGGCTTACCCTTTCTGGGATAATAGGATTTTTCTTAGGTGATTTTTTTATGTTAAAAGCATATATTGAAGTAGGAGTAAGGATATCACTACTTATGATGGCGACAAGTCCTCCAATGGCAGCATTGTTTGGATACTTTTTTTTAGGAGAAGAAATATCCTTAGTGGGAATGCTTGGAATGGTAATTACATTAACAGGAATTATAATAGTAATAATGAGTAAAGATACATCAGAGCAAAAAATTAAAGTCAAATATTCAACTAGAGGTCTTGTTTATGCATTTTTAGGAGCTTTTGGACAAGCAGTTGGATTGATTTTTAGCAAGGTTGGCCTAGGGGATTACAATACATTTGCGGCTACTCAAATAAGGATAATTGCAGGATTTATAAGCTTTGCTTTGTTTGTTACAATAAGAAAGCAGTGGGGGAGTATAAAACTTGCAATAAAGGATAGACAAGCAATAAAATATACCCTATTAGGATCTATATTTGGTCCATTTATAGGTGTAAGCTTATCTCTTGTAGCTATAAGATACACAACTGCAGGTATCGCTTCTACAATTACATCAATCACACCTATAACAATAATTCCTTTTTCAATATTCCTATTTAAAGAAAAAGTAAGGCTACTTGAAATATTTGGAGCTTTTGTTTCTGTAACAGGAGTTGCAGTTTTACTTCTCTTTTAAAGATTTTTAAAAGGATATTCTATTCGATTTTCGGACTGGTTGATTTTATACCGATAATACTTCCTAAGATTCCTAAAACTATACTTAGTAAAATTGCAAAACTAGCAAGTACAAGTACATGCTCGTTAAATGTTGAGAGTTCAACAAAATGGATAGTAGATAAAAGCATATTAAATGCATATCTAATTGTAAAAAAAGTTAATCCGATAGACAAAACACCTGCCAGTAAGGTCATAAATAGACCATTTAAAAGATATGGCAAGAATATAAATTTATTGGGGGCGCCTAGAAGTTTTAATGTTCCGATGGCCTCTCTATTTATATATATCCCTTGCCTTATTAAATGAGAAGTTACAAATACAGTTGTAATACTTATGGCAATAAGAATAAATACTCCAAAAAAGCTTAGCAAACTCATAATGTTTTCCAATTTTTGAAGAATTTCTTTGTTATCTCTAAGGTATGTTACATTTTCAGTCTCTCTTATACTATTAGAGACTTCAGATAGTTTTTCTAATTCAATATTTACTTCTATATAAGGGCTAAATGGGTTGTATTCGAATAAATCTATAATCTTTGAGTCTTCTCCTAGAGTTTCTATCATTTCTTTTTTTGCTTGGTCTTGGTTTATAAAAGCAATATTTCTTACACCATTAATAGCTTGTAATCTGTTTTTTAAATTATCAAGGTCTGTATTTTCATCATAAAAAACGCTTATTTCTGCCTCGTCTTTTAAGTCAGAGATAATGGCTTGGAGATTAATCGTTATAGAAAAGACTATAGTTATAATAAAAAAAATAAAAGCAAGACTAATAACACTCATGGCATTAGAAGAGATATCCCCTTTTACTATGACAAAAACTTCTTTTATAAAGTATGGTATATTATTTTTTTTAATCCTCATAGCTATCCCTCACAGACATTTTGGTATCCTCTACAAGAATATGCATTGCATCTTTTTCATTTTCAATAAATGATAATGCATGAGTTGTAATTATAACAGATGTATCTCTTGAACGAAATGATTTTAGTAAATCTAGCACCATTAATGCATTCTTCTTATCTAAGTTGCCTGTAGGCTCATCAGCGATAATTAAACGAGGATTTCTAGCAACGGCTCTTGCTATAGCAACTCTTTGTCTTTCCCCATAAGAAAGATTTTCAACAGGAGAATGGATTTTGTGAGAAAGTCCGACTTTTTCCATGGCCTTTAAACTAAGTTCATGCATCTTTTCGTTGTTGTAATTTAGAAATCTAAGCCCTACTAGAACATTATCATAAACACTACGGCCATTTAATAATTTAAAATCTTGGAAAATGGGTCCTATCATCTGCCTTAAACTTTGTAATTCAGCCGAGGAAATTTTTTCCATAGAAAAACCAATTACATCTAAAGAACCTGAGCTAGGCCTTTCTATTCCAAGCAGTAATCTAATAAAACTTGTTTTACCTGAACCGCTTGCTCCTGTTATATAGACAAGTTCCCCTTGGGGAATAAGGAGGTTAACATCTGTTACTCCATGGGTTCCATCTTTATATATTAGGTTTAAGTTTTTAGCTTCTATCATTTAAAATCTCCTTATTAAAATATAGTATTGAGTAAGAGCTCAATATTTCCATTGTTTCTTTTTAATGATCTTATTGTAGTGCCAACAAGGATTTTTTTAAAGTTAAATTTAAGGTAGTTTGAATCAAATAAGGATTCAATACTAGCCTCTCCAAGTGTTAAGTCTAAATATTTACCTTCTATTATATTAAATTGAAGTGTTGTATCATCAATTAATTCAAGATTACCAGATAAATATATATTAAGATCTGGAAGATTCAAAGTCATATTGTCTTTGTTAAATTTAATTTCTACTCTACTTGTCAAATCTTTATTATTTAAAGCCTTATTAAATTCATTGTCGTAAATTTTAGCTGTTATACCAGCTAAGCCGTATTTTAAATCTACAAGTTCATTAGGAAGATCACCAGCTTCAACTATTTGTGATACAGAGGAAATTGTCTTTGTAAATTCGGGTTTAGTTTTTTTCCAAGAAATATCTATATCCGCTAGATAATTCTCATATTTAGATCTATCTTCTTTAAGTGAGACTAGCCTAACTTCAAGGTTTTCTACTGCGATTTCCTTATTCTTTTTAGAAACTAAGAGTTCAGCTTGTCTATTTTTTATAGCTAGAAGAGTCTCTTCTCTTGAAAGTTTTTTACTTGCTAGGGTTTCTTTATCTTTTTCTAAACTTTCCAAGAGGGTTGAAACACCCTTAGAAAGCTCTCTTATGCTATTTAAACGAGATAACATCATATTAAGATTTTCAGAACTTAAGATTAATTGAAGTGTATTTAGCGGTCCTTTTTTTTGATAATTTTGTAGGAATGACTCCATTATGGATAAATTATCAGAGTATTTAATGTCTAATTCATCGATATTAACTTGAAGAGTATGGACTTCTTTATTTAAGCCTTCAATATCTTTTGCCAATAAAGAGGATTCTTTTTCCAGTTCAACTATATTTTGCTTTAATTGAAAAAGTTCATCTAGCATTTTTAACTCTTCATTATTTAGCGTTGTCATCTCTTTTTCTATCTCAGAAATGGAATCAATTTTTTCAGAAAAAAGGATCGAACTGCCACTTATAAGATTTATATAGATAGCTAATATAACTATGGGAATTAGCTTTTTCATTAGAATCACCTCTAGATTCTCAATATTTTCAATAGTAAAACAAAACCCGCTTATGCGAGTTTTATTTAATCCAAGCTATGAATAAAAAAGCCACTTCTTAGTTTAGGCTCAAACCAAGTAGATTTTGGAGGCATTACATCACCAGAATCTGCTACGGCCATTAATTCTTTTATATTTGTCGGGTACATGGAAAATGCAACCCTCATACCATCTTGCACTCTCTGTTCAAGTTCAGCTAGGCCTCTTATTCCACCTACAAAATCTATTCTTTCATCTATTCTTGGATCATTTATTCCAAGGATAGGTTTAAGAATATTATTTTGAAGGATAGATGCATCAAGGCTGTCAATCGGAGAATTAGCATCAAAGCTATTTTCCAAAGCTTTAAGAATGTACCAATGATTATCAATATACATTCCAAAGATATGCTTTTTATGTGGTCTAAATTGGCCTACTTCGTTATATTCTTCTACTTCAAAATTTTCATTTAATAACTCTAGGAATTCTGTAGTTGAGAATTCATTTAAATCTCTTACTACTCTATTATAATCCATTATATATAAATCTTCATCTGGGAACACGACTGATAAAAAAAAGTTAAATCCTTCGCTTCCATTGTAATTTGGATTTTCGATTCTTCTTTTTTTCCCGACTTCTACAGCAGAAGCTGCTCTATGGTGACCATCAGCAATATAAAAATTTTCTACTTCACTAAATAAGTTTATTAATTTATGAATCGTTGAATTATCATTTATGCGCCAAATTTTATGAGAAACCCCATCATCATATTGGACATCATACAATGCCTTTTCTTTTTGCATCCAAGCATTGATTATTAAACTTATTTTATCATTTTTTCTATATGTTAAAAAGATAGGTCCTGTGTTTGCGTTTGTACAATCAACATGGTTAATTCTATCTAGCTCTTTGTCAGCTCTCGTAGATTCATGTTTTTTAATAGTATCATTTAAATAATCATCTATTGAAGCTGTTCCTACAAGACCTGTTTGAGTTCTTCCATGCCAAGTTTGTTGGTATATATAAAAGCTATCTTCTTTATCTTGTATAAATACATTTTCATGAATCATTTTACAAAGATTATCTCTAGCCATTTCATAAACATTAACATCATGAACATTTACATCTGAATCTAAATTTATTTCTGGTTTTTCAATATGAAGAAAAGAATATGGATTTCCTTTGACCATAATTCTTGCTTCTTCATTATTCATAACATCATATGGTAGTGCAGCTACTTGTTTTACCAACTCAGTTGTTGGCCTATAAGCTTTAAAGGGTTTCAATACTGCCATTTAATTACCTCCTAAAAAGTTGATTTAATGGTTAAGATATCGTTTTGTTATTTATCTTTTAATTTACTTGATTGTTAAATAGTTTTTAATAATATTATTAGCAGCTAAAAGCACTAATTTCTAACTATATAAAGACCTTCTAAAGTTTTAGTATATCATTAATATTATCTAATAGGTCCTTAATATCAAGAAGGGTATAATCAGCCATATGAGATATCCTAAAAGTTTTATTTTTTAAGCTACCATATCCATTTGATATTATAAATCCGCGTTCTGCCAAGGCATTATTTAGATCTTCTATGCTGATATTTTTAGTATTTAGAATGGTTGTTAAAGTCTTGGAAAGGTACTTTTCATCTTTTACTAACAATGCAAAGTGCTCTTTAGCCCAATTTCTCACTATATTGGCCATATCATCATGTCTTTTATATCTAACTTCTAGAGTTTCTTCTAATATTCTATCAAGCTGATAATCCAAAGCAAACATATGTGATAATGATGGTGTAAAAGGATACTGATGATTTTTTTTCTTTACTGTATCATAAAGTGAAACTATATCTAAATAAGTACCCCTAGATTCTACTTTTCTTCCTGCCTCTATGGCTCTTTCTGAAACAGAACAAATAGATAAGCCAGGAGGTAGTCCTAAAGCTTTTTGAGTTGATGTAATGCAAACATCAATTCCCCATTCATCCGTTTTAATCTCAATTCCAGCCATTGAACTTACTGCATCTACTAAGAAGAGTATATCTGGATATTTTTTCATTAAAAGAGCCCCAATCTCAGCAATTGGATTCATAATACTTGTAGATGTTTCGTTATGTGTTAGAGTTATTACATCGTACATTCCAGTTTTTAAAGCTGCATCTACCATTTCTACTGTTGTAGGTTCTCCTAATTCTGATTTAAATATATCTGCTGGAACACGGTTAGAAATAGCCATTTCATACCATCTGTCACCAAAGGCACCTGTTGAAAACACAGCAGCTTTTTTATTTGTAAATGACCGAATGGAACCTTCCATAAGACCACTACCTGAACTTGTTGATAAAAGCATAATATTGTCTGTTAGGAATACTTTTTGCAATTTTTCTGTAATACCTCTTTGTAAGTTCGAAGCTTCTTTTGTTCTATGGCCGATTAGAGGAGTGGCCATTTTTTTAAGAATATCTTCTCTTACATCCACAGGACCTGGAATAAAGAGTTTTTTGTGCATAGTTTAACCTCCTTATAATGTTGCTATTATAGACTTACCCCAAAACAACTGTTTACATAAATTGACTTAAAAACCTTAAAAACATCACAATCGAGCTTTAAGACCTTGCTTAACTATGATAAGATTAAGTATAACAAATTTTCGAGGAAATTAATACTCAAGTTGTTGAAAAATATAATTTCTTTCAATAACAGGTTTTTATTGGATAATATTGACCAAAAGTATATAATAAGCTAAAGGCTTATTAAAATATATAAAGGGAGAGATAAAGATGGGACTAGTTACATCAAAAGAATTATTTAAGAAAGCACAAGCAGGAGGATATGCAATAGGAGC
>CAZRXS010000046.1:0-4232 GCA_964604145.1 uncultured Gudongella sp.
TAAAAATACTAGCAAAAGCTGGTTATGATGTAGGAGAAGCAGAAGACTGCTAAGATTTTATAAAAGAGCACCCTGGGAAACTGGGGTGTCTTTTTATGTGTTAGTTTTATAATTTTCATTTTTTGAATTTTTTAATTTCTTGACTATTAAAAAAAGAAGATATATAATTAAATTGACCATTCTGGTCAGGTGTTTTAATTCTTACAATCCATATACATATATTTTTTGAAAAAAGGGTAATATAATAAAAAGGGTGTAATATAGGCAAATAACTTTAAAATGGAGGTAGCTATGAATAAAAAATTAATTATCGCATTGCTTATACTTGCAATTGTGGCAGCTGGAATATTCTATTTTTTAACAATGGGCAATATCGGAGCAAAATACAATACCGCTGAAGTAGAAAAAGGTCAAGTGGGAAAATTTGTTGATGAAGTTGGGACAATAAGCTCTAATAAGGTTAGAAATTACTATGGGAACAATATTAGCAGAGTAGAAAAGATGGATTTGCAATTAGGAGACTATGTAAAAAAAGGACAACTTCTAATTAAATTTGAAGATAATATTGACTCAGAAATCCAAAAGGTAGAAAAGCAGATAGAAGCTTTGAGAGCTACCTATAGTGAAGCCCAATCAGGAGCTGATTTTGCAAGTATTAATAGTGCAAAAACAAGGATAGCAAGTATAAAAAGTTCTATTGACCAGGCAATTGAAAACAAAAATATAGTAGAAGAATTATATAAAAATGGAGCGGCGTCAGAAAGTGAATTAAAGAGAGCACAATACAATTTAGAGCAACTACAAAATGACCTATCTATAGCTCAAAACAATTACAATCAGCTTAGCAAAGGACTTTCTTCAAATATGAAGAAAAAATATGAAGCTGATATCGATATTCTACTTTTATCCTTAAAGACTCTTGAAGAAAGCAGAGAAGATTCTATGATTTTTGCTGATTTTGATGGTGTAATAACAGAGTTAAATACATTTGAAGGAGATAGACCATCCGCAGGCTCAATGATCCTTGAAATTATGGATCCTTTAGAAAAGATTATAGCTGTTGATTTTATGGTTGCGGATGCACTGCTTATTAAACCTGGTATGAAAGCGGAAGTAAATGATACTGACTTAGGTATCGAAATTGATAACATGCAAGTTCAAAAGATACATCCCAAATCATTTATTGCATATTCAGAATTAGGAGTTGAGGAAAACAGGCAAAGAGTCGAGATAAATCTCCCTCAAACTAATCAGGATCTATCATTTGGACTTAAAGTTCAAACAAGGGTAATGGTTGAAGAACCTAGAGAGTCATTATTTATACCAGAAGATGCTATCTATGAAAAAGATTTGAGAAAATATGTAGAGGTACTTCAAGGAAAAAAACCTGTTGAAAGAGAAGTAGTAACTGGCATAGAAGATAATAATAATATTGAGATAAAAGAGGGGTTAAAAGAAGGAGAAAAAGTAATTTTGCATTATGAAAAAAACAAATAATACTTAAGAGGTGGCTTTCTTGGAAAATAGACTTTCATATTTAGATGAAAAAAAGAGAATAAAAATAATCAACAGCGCTATGGAAGAATTTAGCAATAACACCTATGATAAGGCTTCTACTAATAGGATTGTAGAAAAAGCTGGTATTTCAAAAGGTTCGCTTTTTAATTACTTTGGAAGCAAAGAAAAGCTTTACAAAGACTTAGAGATTTTCTCTATTAAGGAGATGGCAGAAGCCATTGTAGAAAAGTTAAACTGGAAAGAACCAGATATACTTATTCGCGTTAAAGAAATTGTAACAATTAAAATGGAAGTTTTGCAAAAATATCCTCATCTTTTAGGCTTTTCTAAGAGAATCGCTGCAAACAAATCAATAGAAGAATTAAAGGAAATCTATGAAGAATACGTCCCCGATATTTATGAAAAAATATACTATAAAAACATAGATTTTACCCTATTTCGAGAAGATATTGAAATAAATGAAGTTATGAATATTTTAATATGGACTTTTGAAAAATTGGGAGAAAATTATCTTAAAAAGATAAATGCTGGAGAAAAAGTAAATATCGATGAAATTTCAGAAGAAGCAAATAGGTATATAAAAGTACTAAGAGAGGGATTTTATAGATGAGAGGAGGCAGTAAATGATAAAAGTTAAAAACCTTTACCATTCATATAGCAATGATGAAAACTATGCAGTATATGATGCTAACTTTGAAGTTGAAAAGGGAGAAATATTTGGTTTTTTAGGGCCATCAGGAGCAGGCAAATCCACTACTCAGAATATACTTGTGGGTCTTTTACAGCTTCAAAAAGGTGAGGTCGAAGTTGCAGGATATGATATTAAACATATTAAGAATAAGATGTTTAATAAAATTGGCATGTCTTTTGAACAGTCAAATCTTTATAGCAAAATGACTGCTTTAGAAAACCTTGAATTTTATGGAAAACTTTTTGATGTAGAAACTAGAGATCCAATGGAGTTAATTAAAATGGTAGGATTAGACGGCAAAGAAAATATAAAGGCCGGAAAATATTCAAAAGGCATGAAACACAGACTTACTTTTGCAAGGTCTATGATAAATAATCCTGAGATGTGGTTTTTGGATGAACCTACAACTGGGCTAGATCCTTCTATTGCAGCTGATATTAAAGGTATAATAAGAGAGGAAAACATGAAGGGAGTTACAATTTTCTTAACAACTCACAACATGTTTATTGCAGATGAGCTGTGCCATAGGGTTGCCTTTATTGTTGATGGGAAGATAAGGCTGATAGATTCTCCAAAGAATTTAAAGCTTAAATACGGTGAAAAATTAGTAGAGGTGGAATACTTTAAGGAGGGGGAACTGATTAAAGAAAGCTTTTCTACAGAACTTGAAGAAGAAAAAAAGAAATTGATAGAAGTAATCAAAACAAATGAAATTCAGACTATGCACACCAAAGAAGCCACTCTTGAAGAAATATTTATTAAAGTAACTGGAAGGGGCTTGGTGTAAATGAAACTATGGCATAGTTTTACAAAAGAACTTATCCTTTCTTCGAAAAGTTACTACTTTTATATTGAGATAGGTATGGCTGTAATATTTTTGCTGATTCTTGTATTTTTAGTTCCCGAGCAATTTTCCACTAAAGGTGAAGAGTATATGTATCTTGATTTGCCACAGATTCTTGTAGATAAATACAAAGAAGATTTGCTAGAGGAAGATTTAGATGCTCAGGCTGAGTTAGTCGAAGTGGAAGCTGAGAAAACTATCTATAGAGCTGAACTATATGAAACAGAAGAATCTGAAATATATTTACTGGAAAGTATGGAAGCTCTTAATGCTTTTTCAAGTTCTGAAAGAGTAGCCACAGTTCATGTTCGAGTAAACGAAGATAATCAAATTGCAAGCACCTATTATCTGCAAGGATATGAAACTCAAAAGCTTAGAAATTTACTCTTGGTATTCCAAAATAGAAAAGCAGGACATGACGTACTTGAGCATTATACTGATAATTTAGTTGTCAAGGCTATGTATCAAAATAGTGAGCCTCTAACTGATAGGCAAAACATGGTGCCTGTGTTCTTAACTTTTAACGGAAGTCTTATGAGTCTATTTATCATTGCTGCTTATATCTTTCTAGATAAAAGTGAAGGGATTATTAAAGCATATGCAGTAACCGCTTCTTCTGTCTGGCAGTATCTTATGAGTAAAATTGGGGTTATAATTCTTACCTCAATTGTAACAGCTTTGGTAATGACAGTGCCTATAATGGGACTCCAAGCAAACTATCTCTTTCTGTTTTTATTTTTAATTACATCTGGTTTTTTTGCAGCTTCTTTAGGACTTTATATGACAAGCTTCTATGAAGATATAACTCAGGCTTTTGGTGTTATTTATATCATAATGATTGTTATGATTATGCCTAATATATCTTATTTTACACCTAGCTGGGACCCAAACTGGATGAAGATTATTCCAAGTTACGTTATGCTCCAATCTTTTAAAGAAATAATATCAGTAAACGGGAATACAGCTTATGTATTAGTCGCATCTCTTGGATTTGCAGTATTAGGACTAGCTATTTTTATACTGGCAAACCATAGATTTAAAAAGACTCTGACTTAATAAAGGAGTGTTATATATGATCCATAAGATACTATTAATATTTAAAAGAGATCTAAAAGTGAGCGTAAGAGATTTTATAACCATGTATATAATAGTGGTGCCCATAATATTTGCTATAATAAT
>CAZRXS010000046.1:4332-8101 GCA_964604145.1 uncultured Gudongella sp.
ATAGAAGATACACAGGCGGAAATAGTCGATTATGGAAGGGATATTCCTCCTTTAAAAAAAATGATGGTTAATATTGCGGTTATGTTTACATCAATACTTGGGGGGATGATAATAGCTTTAAATATTGTTGAAGAGAAAACCGACAACACTATCAGTGCAATCCACCTATCTCCAGTATCTAGGATGGGCTTTATTGCAGGTAAAAGTTTAATAGGAGTATTTATTCCAGTAGTTGGTATTTTTCTTATGCTCTTTATTACAGGATTTAGGGATATCAACTACATCCATGCGTTTTTGATGGTAACATCTTCCTGTATAATAAGTATTTTAATAGGTTTTATAGAAGGCATAAATAACGATGATGTTATGAATGCCGCTGGGAATATGAAAATGCTCTTTCTCCCTTTAGGTGGAGCTGTTGCAGCAGTTGAGCTTTTAGCTGATAAATGGCAGCCTCTCTTTTACTGGATACCTTTTTATTGGACATATAAAGGTAATGATTTAGTTTTAACCAATTCCGGTTCGTGGTTAGATATTATTAAATATACTGCTTTAGTATTAGCTATAAGTGCGATAGCATTTGTAGTATTAGCACCAAAAATTAGAAAGGGATTAGAATAATGGGAGGTTTTATTTATGAAAATATTAGCTATTGTATTAGTTGTGTATGCTGTAGTTGTTGTTGTGATTGCTGTTATAAAACCGGAAAGCATTTGGAAGATGAAAAAAATAGAAATGTTTAAAAAAGTCTTGGGAGATAAAGGCACAGAAATATTTTTCTATATTTGGGCACTGCTTGCTTTAGGGATAGGTATTTGGCTCTTGGTAAGATAATTTTATAATATTTGCTCGCGTTGTTTAAATAGATGGGATTTGATATAATAAAATTACAAGCTTAGATAAAAAGGAGGTGGAGTATTTGAAACTCGGTTATGATTTAACACTAGAACAAAGCCAAAAATTAATAATGACACCTGAGTTAAGGCAAGCTATTCAGATGCTCCAGTACACAAGTCTTGAGCTTAATAATTATATTAAACAAGAGATGGAAGTGAATCCTTTATTGGAGTGGGAAAAACCAGCTGAAGTAGTGCAAGAAGTAGCAGAAACAGAAATTAAATTAGATGAAACTGAGATAGACTGGAAAGAATATTTAGAAAAGTACGATGATATTTCCTATAAAGTTGAAGTTGATAAAAATAAAAAGGACTATTCTTTTGAGAACTATACAAGCTATGGTGAAACTTTAAAGGATTATCTTATTGAGCAATTAAATATGATAAATATTGATGCATCTGAGTATAAAACAGGTGAATATATAATCCAAAACATAGATAATAATGGTTATTTAATTGCGACCGTTGAAGAAATGGCCGAGCAATTAAAGCATTCTGCTGAAGAGATCGAAACTATTCTTTCTGTAATTCAGGCTTTTGAACCATATGGGGTGGGGGCGAGAAATCTAAAAGAATGTCTGCTTATCCAATTAAAAGATGAAAAAAACTATAAAATCAAACAAATAGTTGAAGACCACCTAGAAGATATAGCACAAAATAAAATTGCCGTTATTTCTAAAGCACTAGGAATTTCAAACATTAAGACACAAGAGTATATTGATATTATAAAGTCTCTTGAACCAAAGCCAGGTAGGAGCTTTAAAGGTAGTGAAGATGTAAAATATATAATTCCAGATGCTACGATAGAAGAAATCAATGGTGAATTTTATATTTTTATAAATGATATTACAGGACCTAGGTTAAATATAAATGAATATTATAGAAATCTACTTAAGACTACAAAAGATCAAAAAACCACTGAATATCTAGAGTCTAAGTTTAATTCAGCTATGTGGATTATAAAAAGCATTGAACAAAGAAGGCAGACCATGTATAAGGTTATAGAATCTATATTAAAATATCAAAAAGATTTTTTTCTTTATGGAGAAAAGAGACTCAACCCCCTTACATTAAAGGATGTAGCAGAAGATATAGAAATGCATGAATCTACAATCTCAAGGGCTACTAGTGGCAAATATGTTCAAACTCCTAGAGGATTATTTGAGTTAAAATATTTCTTTACTGCAGGATTATCGGCAAGGATAGGAGAAATTTCTACAACAAGTGTAAAATCTATCATTAAGGGTATAATAAAAGATGAAAATCCAAAAAAACCACTAAGCGATCAAGTTATAACTGATATGTTAAAGGCTAGAGAAATTATTATCTCCAGAAGAACAGTAGCTAAATACAGAGAAGAGCTCCATATTCCTTCGTCCTCAATGCGTAGAAGATACTAAAACTTGCAAAAATTTAGGATTATAAATTTATGTAAAATTTGCGGCTTGATTTATTTTGAATTTTGGTGTAGAATAAGGTATAAGTTTTTTTTACTCGGACTGGGACAGAAAAAAGAGAGGTGGGCAAATAATGTCCAGTGGAGGTGATTTTATAGACTTAATAGAAAGTATTAAAAAAATAGCACCAGATACTTTAAAAACAATCCAAACTAGATATGAAATATTAAGAAATATTCAAATAAACCAACCTCTTGGGAGAAGGGCTATTTCTCTAAATCTAGGCTTAAGAGAAAGGACTGTGCGTTATGAGGTTGAAAAACTTAAAGAATTAAAGTTATTAACTGTGGACAATATGGGTATGTATGTTACAGATGAGGCTAGAAAACTATTGAAGAAGTTAGAAGAACCTTATTACGATATTATAGGAATAGAGGAGTTAACGAAATTATTGCAAAAAAAACTCCAAATACCTAAGATTATCGTAGTTCCAGGAGATTCAGAAACTAATCAAGATGTTCTCCTTGAAATGGGGAAAGCTGCTTCTAAAATCCTTTTAGAAAGACTTGGTGAAAAAACCATTGTGGGGGTTACAGGTGGTTCTACAATGGCTTGTGTATCTGATATGATTTTTTCAGATAGAAAATACAGTAAAGTAACTATTATTCCCGCTAGAGGTGGACTTGGAACTGAAATGATGAATCAAGCTAACTCGGTAGCTGAAAATATTGGCAAGAGCTTGGGTGCCAATTACAGGATGCTCCATATTCCAGATGGATTGGATCAAAAAGCACTTAAGGCAGTTTCTACAAATCCTGAAATAAAAGAAGTTCTCGAAATGATTGATAAAATGGAGATTCTATTATTTGGAATTGGACGAGCTGATGTATTAGCTAGAAGAAGAAGACTAGCTGAAAGCAAGATTAATGCTTTGTTAGAAGGCGGTGCTGTTGCAGAAGCTTTTGGCCATTATTTCAATATAGATGGTCGAGATATTTGGGAGTATAAGACAGTGGGTATATCATTAGATAGCTATAAAAAGCTAAAAACTGTTATCGGAGTTGCAGGAGGAAAAAACAAAGCTCAAGCAATTATTGCTGTATCGTCAATTAGAAAAGATATTATATTGGTTATTGACGAGGCAGTGGGTGTTAAAATATTAGAGTTGTTAAATTAAATTAAAATATATAAGGGGGAAAATTTTATGAGTTTAAAAGTAGGTATTAACGGATTTGGTAGAATAGGTAGAGATGTGGTTAAAATTTGGGCAGAGAACAAGGTAGAGGATTTTGAAATTGTTGCAATCAACGCTTCTGGTAACATTCCAGATTTAGCTCATCTTTTTAAGTATGATAGTTTATATGGCAAATTTAATGGAACCATTGAACCATACGAAGAGGGCTTAGTAATTGATGGGAAGAAAATTCCTATAACACAAGAAAGAGATCCTGCACAAATTCCTTGGAAAGAACTAGG
>CAZRXS010000046.1:8201-10581 GCA_964604145.1 uncultured Gudongella sp.
TCTAAAAGAAGCTAGTGAAAATGAATTAAAAGATATAATGGGCTTTAGTGAAGAAGCATTAGTATCAATTGATTTTGTTGGTGATGTGAGATCTTCAATAGTCGATGCAGATTCTACTATGGTAATTGATAATATGGTAAAAGTTGTAGCCTGGTATGACAATGAGTGGGGTTATTCAGCTAGAGTAGTTGATTTAGCAAAACTTATGGCGGCTAAGTGGTAAAATAAAGGTCGGGTCAAATGACCCGACCTATCAATTCAGCAACAACCTATAAATTAGAATAAGAGGTGGAAAATTTGATTAATAAAAAAACCTTAAAAGATATAGATGTAAAAAATAAAAAGGTATTAGTCCGTGTTGACTATAATGTACCAATAAATGACAAGGGCGAAATAACAGATGATATAAGAATTAGAAGCTCTATTCCTACAATTGAGTATCTGCTCAAAAATGGCGCAGCCATTATTTTAATGTCACACTTGGGCAGACCAAAAGGCGAAGCTAAAAAAGAATTTACATTAGAGCCAGTTGCTAAAAAACTGTCTGAACTTCTAAATAGAGAAGTTATTTTTTCTGATGATGAAAAAGTCGTATCAGAAGCTGTTAGAGAAAAAGCAAATGCCTTAAAAGCAGGGCAAATAATGCTTCTTCAAAATACAAGATACAGAAAAGAAGAAGAAAAAAATGGAGAAGAGTTTGCTAAAGACCTCGCTTCTTTAGCTGAAGTCTATATAAATGATGCTTTTGGAACATCCCATAGGGCACATGCATCAAATGTTGGAGTTTCAAAATTCCTTCCCTCAGCATTGGGATTCTTAGTAGAAAAAGAAGTATCGATAATGGGTAAAGCACTAGAGGCTCCAGAAAGACCTTTTGTTGCAATACTTGGGGGAGCTAAGGTTTCAGATAAAATTGGAGTTATAGAAAACCTAATAAAAAAAGTAGATGCGATTATAATTGGTGGAGGCATGGCTTTCACATTTTTAAAAGCTAAAGGATATGAAGTTGGTACTTCATTATTAGAAGAAGACAAAGTTGAATTGGCTAAAGAACTAATTAAAAATGCCAAGGCTAATGGAGTTGCGCTTGTCTTACCAATCGATATTGTCGTTGCCAAAGAATTTAAAAACGAGGCTGAATTCAAGACAGTGGCTGCAGATTCGATTCCTGCTGATATGATGGGACTTGATATAGGAGAAGAGACTATTGAATTATTTAGCGATGTAATAAAAGAAGCTAAAACTATAGTCTGGAATGGACCAATGGGAGTCTTTGAAATGGATAACTTTAATAAGGGAACTTATGCAATTGCAAATGCAATGGTCGATTCAGGTGCTACTACAATAGTAGGAGGCGGTGATTCTGCATCGGCTGTTGAAAAAGCTGGTCTTGCTGATAAAATAACACATGTTTCTACAGGCGGAGGAGCATCATTAGAACTACTTGAAGGGAAAGTACTCCCAGGGATAGATGCTATTAGTGAATAAGGAGGTGCTAGATTTGAGAAAACCTATTATTGCAGGAAACTGGAAAATGAATAAAACGATAGAAGAAGCCGTTGAATTAATCGAAGAGATAAAAAGAGCTGATTTAAATCTTGATGTTGAAACTGTACTTTGTGTGCCATTTTTATCAATACAAAAGGCAAAAGAATCCACAAAAGAGACAAATATAAAAATCGGAGCACAAAATATGCACTGGAAAAAAGAAGGTGCTTATACAGGGGAAATATCTGCACCTATGCTAAAAGAGTTGGGTGTAGAATATGTTATATTGGGTCACTCTGAAAGAAGACTGTACTTTAAAGAAACAGATGAAATAGTCAATCAAAAACTAAAAACAGCTATTGAGTATTCAATGAAACCAATAGTATGTGTTGGCGAAAATTTATTAGAAAGAGAAGAAAATCAGCATATTGAACTAGTAAAACACCAAGTTGTAGAGGCTCTAAAAGACATTCCCAAAGAATCTTTAGATAATCTAGTAATAGCTTATGAGCCAGTTTGGGCTATAGGCACAGGTAAAACTGCAACAGCTGGACAAGCCGATGAAATGTGCGGGTTAATCAGAGATACAGTAGAAGAACTTTATGGTAGAACTATAGCTAAAAGCATTCGGATACTTTATGGTGGGAGCGTAAAACCTGAGAATATTAAAGAGTTAATGAAGATGAAGGATATAGATGGTGCTTTAGTTGGAGGTGCTAGCTTAAAATCAAAAGACTTTATAGATTTAGTCAATTATTGATTGGGGGATAAAGATGTTAAAACAACCAGTGATGCTAATGATTCTGGATGGATTTGGGATAGGTAAAAAGTATCCCGGAAATGCAGTTGAATTAGCTCTAAAACCAAATTTTGATAGAATAAAAAAACAATA
>CAZRXS010000047.1:0-10339 GCA_964604145.1 uncultured Gudongella sp.
AAAAATGAACTTGGTCAAGGACCATATAATTTTGTAGTAGAGGGATTTGTGGAGTGACAATTCACAATTAAGAAATCACAAATCACAATTGAAAAGCGTGGAGACCTGTGGTCTCTAAAAACGTAGGGGCGTAGCTTTGCTCGCTCGTTGCAATTACAATCGTAGGGATAGACGACTCTGTCTATCCGAATAGATAAGCCAAGATTCTTCGCAAGCTCAGAATGACAAAAAAATCTGTCATTCCGAGTAGAACGAGGAATCTTTTATTCTGGCGGCCAAAGGCCACTTCTCCATTGTGAATTGTGATCTGTGAATTGTGAATTGTATTTTTGATTTGTGAATTGTGAATTATGCATTGCTTCTCCATTGTGAATTGTGAATTGTGAATTGTATTCTCATCTGCTATAATATACTAAAGGATTAATATATGAGGAGGCGGTTTTAATATGAATGGGTTAAAGGAAATAGGTGTAATACTAAAAGAGGCTTCAAAATATCTAAATAAAGCATCTAGCGAGGAAAAAAATGTTGCTCTTTTAGATGTAAGTAAAGCCATTAGAAAGAATATGGATAGAATAT
Organism: uncultured Gudongella sp.; assembly: GCA_964604145.1. Classification (GTDB taxonomy): domain Bacteria; phylum Bacillota; class Clostridia; order Tissierellales; family Tissierellaceae; genus Gudongella. Next base: position 580 of record CAZRXS010000047.1, read on the forward strand.
TAGAGGCTAATGCTAAAGATATAGAGTCGGCAAGAAAAACCAATATGAAAGAGGGCTTGGTAGATAGGCTCTTACTTGATGAGTCTAGAATAGAGTCTATTATTGACGGAATTCAAACAGTAATAAAACTCGATGATCCTATTTGGAAATCTGAGAAAGTATGGACATTAAAAAATGGATTAACTATTTCAAAAATGTCTGTTCCACTTGGGGTAATAGGGATTATTTATGAATCAAGGCCTAATGTAACAGTAGATGCCTTTGCCCTTGCTTTAAAATCAGGCAATGCGATTTTACTAAGAGGAAGTTCAACTGCTATTAATTCAAATAGAGCCCTAGTAGCTGCAATAAAGGATGGCTTGACCAATTCAAGCATTCCAACAGGTGTTGTGGAATTTATTGATGATACTGATAGGGCGTTGGTAGATGAGATGCTAAAATCAAATGACTTTCTTGATCTTATAATACCAAGGGGCGGAGGCGATTTGATTAAGTATGTGGTAGCTAATGCTACAGTTCCAACACTGGAAACAGGCGAGGGAAATTGTCATTTATATATAGATAAAACAGCTAATTTAGATGATGCTCTTAATATTTTAATAAATGCAAAAACTCAAAGAGTAGGAGTTTGTAATACATGTGAAACACTACTTGTACACGAAGATGTTGCAGAAGACTTTCTTCCTATGGTAGCAGAGGCATTAGAAGGCTCAGTAGAGCTTAGGGCAGATAATGAGTCTAAGGCATATATTAAAGCAAAATTAGCAACCATTGAGGATTATCATACAGAATTTTTAGACTATATTCTCGCTGTAAAGATTGTAAAAGATATTGACGAAGCGATAGCTCATATAAATAAATATGGAACAAAGCATTCAGAAGCTATTGTTACTGAAAATCTTAAAAATGCTAGAAAATTTCAAAGGGAAATTGATGCCTCAACTGTTTATGTAAATGCTTCTACCAGGTTTACCGATGGTTCAGAGTTTGGATTTGGGGCAGAGATGGGAATAAGTACACAAAAAACCCATGCAAGAGGTCCAGTTGGCTTAGAGCAATTAGTAACCTATAAGTACCTAATTATGGGCAATGGTCAAATAAGAAAGTAGGTTAAAATGGACAATATAATGATAAATCAAAGTAAAAAAATCTTAATAAAAATTGGATCTAGTACAATAACTAGTAAGGATGGGAAAATTGACAGAGACTTTCTTGAAAACTTTTCATCTCAGGTTAAAAAATTGATGGATGCTGGTAAAAAAGTAATCATAGTATCTTCTGGTGCTACTATTGCTGGAGTTTCCACAATTGGGAAATGGTCAAGAAAAGAAGATATTCACTATAAACAAGCCTTATGTGCTATTGGTCAAGTTGAACTTATGGATTCTTACAGAAGGGTATTTGAAAAACATGGGATTCATATAGCTCAAATTCTGTTGACCAAGGATGACTTTAATTCGAAGATTAGGACTTTAAATATTAGGAATACTCTTTTTACACTACTTGACGAGGGTGTTATTCCAATTATAAATGAAAATGATACAGTTGGCGTTGAAGAGATTAAAATTGGAGATAATGATATGCTTGCCGCTTATTCTACAGTTGTATGGGGTGGAGACTTATTGATACTTTTAAGTGATATCGAGGGGATATGCGATAAAAACCCAAATGAGAATAAAGATGCTCATATGATTTCTATAGTAGAAGATGTTGATGAATTAGAAAAAAATATTTCAATGGGGCTTACAAGCGCTTTTGGAACTGGAGGTATTCAGACAAAACTCAAAGCAGCTAAAATAGTAAATAAGTACGGAATACCAATGATTGTAGCTCATGGGAAGACAAAAGATATTATTACACAAATAGCAGATGGCAATAGAAAAGGGACACTTTTTTTACCCAAAAAACAATAGTATAAATATATATTAATAAATATTAGCGAAGGAGTTTTTTGAAAATGATGTCCTTCCACACGATAAAAAAACAGACCAAAGTTTTAGTGACATTTGGCTTATGGGCAAGGCTGTTAAATTTCTTTAAAGGAATATTAATAGCCTTCTTTATAGGAGCAAATTTAGGAGTGGATACTTATCTTGTAGCTTTTTCAGCACTATCAGAGGGATTGGGGAGAATATGAAAAATTATTATATAGCTAAAAAGTATTGGAAAACAGTTGAAAGCGAATTATCTAAAAGTGCAGATGTTTTAGGAAAACCCGAAGATATTATAAATTTTACATTGGGGGATCCAGATATTCATACTGATAAAAGGATTATAGAAAGGACATTTAAAGATGTATTAAATGGCGCAACCCACTATACTGATACACTTGGTATTTTAGAATTAAGAAAAGAACTTAAAAATTATTACTTAGATGAATATAAAATGCGAGTTGATTTAGAAGAGTTAATGATTACAACAAGCGCTTGTCAGGGTATGTGGCTCATAATGGAAGCAATCCTTGATGATGGTGATGAGGTAATTATTCCGAGCCCCCATTTTCCGCCATATCCAGATCAAGTCGAAATGGCAGGCGGCAAATCCGTATTTTTAGAGCTTTTAGAATCAGAAGACTTTCAAATAAATATAAAAAGACTGGAAGAATTGATAACACCAAGGACAAAAGCCATAATAATTAACACTCCAAATAATCCAATTGGAAGCTGTTTAAGTAAAAAAACCCTAGAAGATATATCCACAATTGCAAAGAAATATGATCTTCTTATAATAGCAGATGATATTTACACACTTTATAGCTATGAAAGTCCTTTTGTCCCAATATCGAGTATAGATGGTATAAGAGAAAGAACAATCACGCTTGGAAGCTTTTCAAAAAACTTTGCAATGGCAGGCTGGAGGATAGGGTATATCCTAGCAGATTCTAAATTTATCAAAGTTTTCCAGATGATTAATGAGAATAACGTATATACTGCGCCTGAACCATCTCAAAGAGCAGCCCTACATGCTCTAAGGCTTAGAAAAGAAATACAACCAGGACTTTTTGAAGAGTTTAAAAAAAGATCTTATTATGCTTATGAGAGGTTAAATAAATTTAAGGGTATAAGTGTAATGAAACCCAAGGGAACTTTTTATCTATTCCCAAATATTGAAAAGACAGGGCTATCTTCAATAGAATTTGCAGATAAACTCTTAAAAGAAGCAAGAGTAGCAGTAATTCCAGGAATCGCATTTGGATGTAATGGAGACAATTATATAAGACTTGCAGTAACTCTAAATATAGATAGAATGAAAGAAGCCTTTGATAGAATCGAAAAGATGGAAATGTTCCATTAATACAATTCACAAATCACAAATCACAATTCACAATGAAAAGATTAAAGAATTAGAAACGTAGGGATAGACGACTCTGTCTATCCGTGAATCTAGGACAATGACAGGAAAAACAAAAGGGAAAAAGGAAAAACAAAGGGGACGGTTCTTTTTGTCCCCTAATCACAATTGAAAAGATTAAAGAATTAGAAATGTAGGGATAGACGACTCTGTCTATCCGTGAACCAGAAATATCGTTAATAAAAGGAGTGGTTTTATGCTAAAAAGAACTTTGGGAAGGACTAATTTTAGCGTTTCATCTGTAGGAGATGTGGGTATTGTGCAGCGTTAAAATTGATAAAATATCAATTAGTAAATGCAATAAGACAATATTTTCTAAATGCGATATAATAGAGGTAAATGCAATGCACAAATCACAAATCACAATTAAAAGATTAAAGAATTAGAAAGGTAGGGATAGACGACTCTGTCTATCCGTGAACCCAGGACAATTGAAAAGACAAATGATTTCCAGGATAACAGAGTTATCCTGTCATTCCGAGCTTGCCGAGGAATCCTTTAAGCAAAGATCCTTCGTTAGGCTCTGGATGACAAGCCAGGGAGATTAACGCTCTCAAGAAATGTAGAGGTGTAGCTTTGCTCGCCCGAAACAGGGAGGAATTATATGGATACTTTGGGAAAATTAAAAAGAATGGAAGAATTTTTGTGGATTAATCCTAATTATACTAAATACAAAGAGGCTAAAAGAAAACTTCCTATTAGCCTATCCCAGGTAGAAGATGCAGAAAAAAGACTCACTAGATTTGCACCTTATTTAAAACAACAATTTCCCGATACTGAAGATGGAATTATAGAATCGCCTATATCTGATATTTTAAATATGAAAAATTGGATGGAGAAAGAGTATAAAATAGAAATCCCAGGAGAATTATTTCTTAAAAGAGATGACCTTCTACCCATAGCCGGTTCTATAAAAGCAAGGGGTGGGATTTACGAAGTGTTAAAGCACGCCGAAACCCTGGCGATAAAAGAGGGACTGCTCCATATAGAAGATGATTATAAAATCTTAGCAGAAAAAAACTTTGTTAATTTTTTTAAACAGCACACTATCCAAGTAGGTAGTACTGGGAACCTTGGTTTAAGCATTGGTATTATAAGTGCAAAAATAGGCTTTAAAGTAATTGTTCATATGTCATCTGATGCTAAACCGTGGAAAAAAGAGATGCTTCGCTCCAAAGGAGTTCAAGTTATTGAGTATGAAGATGATTATTCTAAAGCAGTAGAAGAAGGCAGGAAAAGTTCAGATGCGGATCCAAATAGTCACTTTATAGATGACGAAAACTCTAAGGATCTTTTCCTTGGATATGCAGTAGGAGGTATTAGATTAAAAGCTCAGTTAGAGAAGATAAATATAAATATTGATAAAGATCATCCATTAGTTGTCTATTTACCTTGTGGTGTTGGTGGAGGGCCAGGAGGAGTTGCATATGGGCTTAAGCTAGTATTTGGGGATTTGGTAGATTGCTATTTTGCAGAGCCTACTCACTCACCTTGTATGCTACTTGGACTCTCAACAGGTAAACATGATAAAATAGCAGTAGAAGACATTGGACTTGACAATAAAACAGAAGCAGATGGATTGGCTGTTGGCAGACCGTCTTCTTTCGTAGGCAGATTAATGGACTATTTATTAAAAGGTGGATTTACAATTAAAGATGAAAAGCTCTATGTATATTTAAAAGCACTGTATAAAATTGAGAATATATTTATTGAGCCATCTGCTTTAGCAGGATTTAATGGTCCGATCTTTACAAAAGAAATATATAAAAATAAAAAGCCAGTACAGTTATTGTGGGCTACTGGTGGTAGTTTAGTGCCATTGTCAGAAAGAAATAAATTTTTAAATAAATAAATATATAAAGAGATAGAAAGGTGGAATTTAATTGAAAATCAATAAAGAAAGAGTAAAAAGAGATATTGAGAATTTGTCTTTCTTTAATTCTACTCCTGGTAGAGGTGTAACAAGGCTCTCTTTTAGCAAAGAAGATAGACAAGCAAGAGATTATTTAAAGACACAGATGACAAAAGCAGGTTTAGAGGTATATGAAGATGGATATGGAAGTTTATTTGGGAGATTAGAGGGAGAACAGAACAACTCACCGACTGTTATGATTGGATCTCACTATGATACAGTTATAAACGCAGGACCATTTGATGGCGTTGTTGGCGTAGTTGCAGGGATTGAAATTGCGAGGGTTTTACAAGAAAACAATTTTAAGCTTAATTGCCCTCTTGAAATCGCTGCATTTAATGATGAAGAAGGAATAAGGTTTGGGAAAGGAATTTCAAATTCAAGAGCCATCACCGGGGACTTAGAAGAAGAGGAACTTGATAAAAGAGTTGATGCTAGTGGTAAGAGTCTTAGAGATGCGATGATTGAGTTTGGGATAGAACCTGATTTAGAGTTAGCAAAGAGAAAACCTGGCTCAATTAAAACTTTTCTTGAACTTCATGTTGAACAAGGTCCAATATTATCTAGTTTGAAAAAGCAGATTGGCTTAGTAGAAACTATACTAGGCTACAATGTAATGGAAATAAAGTTTAGGGGTAAATCAGGCCATGCTGGAACAACATCTATGGATATGAGAAATGACGCCTTAGTAGTAGCTTCTAGATTTGTACTATCTGTAAATGATATTGCTAGGAAAGTTGGAGAAGGTGCTGTTAGCACAGTTGGAGAGATGGAGATTCGGCCAAATTTATCAAATGTAATTCCTCGGTATGTTAAATTGATTTTGGATGTTAGGGCTAAAAAGCAGAGCACAATTGATAAGGTAAATGCTTTGATAGTAGAAGAATTGGAAGATATCGGTAGCGATAAAGGCATAGAAGTTGAGATGAAGAGGACCTTGTCCATTCCACCAGTAAGTATGTCTAAGGATAATTTAGAAATTTTAAAACGAAAGTCGGAAGAATTAAACATAGATTATGAAATAATGAATTCGGGTGCGGCTCATGATGCAATGATTATGTCTAGAATAGCGCCTTCTAGTTTAGTATTTGTACCAAGTGTAGATGGGTTAACTCATCACCCAGAGGAATGGACAGAATATGAAGATATAGCAAAAGGAATCCAATTGCTCCTCTTAACAACTTGTGAAGCATGTAAATAAAAAGCCCTCAAACGCGCTAAATGCAGATGTTAGCGCGTTATTTTTTTCCTTGACAAAGAACATATGTTCTGGTATATTTGTCTTAGTTGCCTTAGATTAAATGAATTGTAGCTTACTGCCACTAAGCTAATATAAGGAGGGAAAGATATGGAGGAAAAAATCCAGCGGGATATAGTTGCTATTATTCCTTCTTACGAGCAGGGTTTGGGAAATTGTACTAGGCTTATTTTATTTGAGGGAGAAGAGCTTATTAAGACAACCCTTAAGACATTTATAAAAAATCTATGTAAATATTATCGTCTTGACTATAAAGCTTCTAATAAATACTTTAGTGAATTACTTTGTGTTAGAAGCAATCTTCCTCTAGTTTTTTCTAAGCGCCTAATATATATAAAACTTAAAACACGGGAACCCATAGGAAAAGACGATGGAGCAATGGGTCATTTTAAACTTCAAGCTATAAAAAAAATAATAGAAAGAGATGGAAAGACCTTTATTCGAATGAAAAACAATCGCGAAATAAGCTTACTCTGCTCAAAAAACACAGCAGATAAACAATTAAAGCAAGGTAGACTTGTTATGGAGCTTTTAAGTAAAGATGATCGTATAAAAATTCAAGAGGATTTAGAGTACTACAACCTAGATGATGGGCCTGCAATGAAATCTGATATTGCAAGATTATATATGAAATTAGATGATATTATTTCTAAAATCTAAAAAGCAGAGTAGACTGACCGAGAAGGCTCTACTCTGCTTTTTCCTTTTCTGCCTAAAGAGATTAATATAAAGCTACCCGGGAATACTAACAGGCGCCTTAAAGGAGTTTAAGGTAAAAGTGGATATTCAACAGCTTTATAAGGATGCTTATTTAGGTGACAAAGAAAGTGAGTTATTGATATTAGAAAGACTAAAACCATTAATAATTTCATCAATAAGAAAATACAATCTGGATTGGAATGAATTCGAAGACCTTATCCAAGAAGGTAGGGAGATGGTTCTTATTTGCATAAAAGATTATAATCCATATTTAAATGTGCCATTTTTGGGATATGTAAAATCCAGATTAAAGTATCTCTATTTAAATAAAAGAAAGATAAAAAAGGATCTTTCCCTTAATAAAATATTTGGAGAAAATGGCGAAGAGTATCTGGAATTGCTAGAATCCAAGGAAAATATTTTGGAGAGTCTTTTAGAAAAAGAAATTTACACAAAATTGCATAATGTAATCGGTACACTTCCTAAAAGGGAAAAAGAGGTTTTAGGAGATTTCTTTTTTCGTGACTTAACAATTACTCAAATTTCAAAAAAGTATAATATCACTTATAGGACAGTATTAAATCAAAAATCCAATGCACTAAAAAAATTAAGAGAAAGGATGAAAAATGATGTTTAAAGAAAAGCATATAAAATACAATTATTCAAATAGATTTAATAAGAAAATCCAATATATTGTAATTCACGATACAGGAAATCCACGAAAAGGAGCAAATGCAGAGGCTCATTTTAGGTATTTTAATCAAAAGGGAAGAAATGCTTCAGCACATTATTTTGTAGATAAGGATGAAATTTTACAATTAGTTCCTGACCAGTATTCTGCTTGGCATTGCGGAGATGGTAAGGGTAGGTATGGAGTTTTTAACTTTAATTCAATAGGAATTGAGCTTTGTATAAATGAGGATGGAGATTGGGAAAAAACCAAAGATAGGTCTATCCTTTTAATAAGAGAATTACTTTTAAAACACAACTTAGATAAAAATGCTGTGGTAAGGCATTTTGATGCAAGCAGGAAGATTTGTCCAAGAAAGATGTCTCCAGTAGGTTGGAGAGAGTGGACTTTGTTTTATGATTCTATTTAATTTGTGGTATAATCTCTTTAAGGGGGAGATTATATATGACTGAAAACATAGATTCATTAGAGATTATAAAAGATATAACAGAAAACCACTTTGGATATTTAAAACAAGAGTTACCCGTCTTAAAGGGTCTTTTAAATAAGCTTTTAAAAGTCCATTACGATGACTGTAAAGAAGAGCTTATAAATGTATATAGGGCATATGGAAAAGTTGAAAATAGGCTAGAAATAGGGATGATAATAAAACAAATGGATCTCTTTCCAAGCCTTTGGGACTATAATAAAAAAGAGGGAGAGAAACTTTTATCTCACATTAAGTCTTTAATATTAGAGATAAATGAAGATAATATGCTTATCTTAAAAGCCTTGCAGACACTAAAGCAAGAGACCAACAACTATACCATGCCTGAAAGTGGTTGTGCAACGTATGAATCCACATATAAGAGGTTGGAAGAACTCCATAAAAAAGTTAAAGAAAGCATAGAAAAAGAAGAAAAGATTTATAAGGAAATCATATAACCACAAAAAAACCTCACAAAAATAATATCTTTGTGAGGTTTTTAAAAATACAGGTGGGATGAAAAGATAAATAATAAAATTTTCAAATAATTGTTTTCACTAGTCCCTCTTTGGGGTAAAAAGTAATAAAAGGTACGACTTTAGTACCAAAGGAGTGGTTTATTATGAGTGATTTTAAGAAGAGGGTAAAACTGGCAGGAGAAATTCAGAGTTTAAATTTAGATAATATAAAAATTAGAAATGCTGAAGAAAGGGATGTAGAAGCAATTTATTATGTAGCATCTTCAGTGGGTAAAAAGAAAAAAAATCCTATGCAAGGTTTTTTAATAAACGATTATGAATCTGATCCAGAAAGCTTTAAAGAAAAATTTAGAAAGTCTATTGAATTATCAGATTTTTTTTATGTAGCAGAATACATTGATCACGAATATAGTGCAATAGTTGGATTTGTATTAGCATTAAGGAAAAGCAACTGGCTAAAAGAAAATCTAACATGGGTTGATGAATGTTATTTTAAGCCTGATTTTAAAAATGAAAACTTGGATGATTTTATAGTGTTAGATAAAATAGCTATATTAGACAGATTTAAGAGACAAGGTGTTGGCAGTATGCTTTACAAACGTCTTATAAGAGACATCAAACGACAAGGAATATATGATATATTTGAAGAAGTTGTTATAGCACCAGTACCAAACCTTCCATCTGTATTATTTAAGAAAAAAAGAAATTTTAATTTGGCTTGCATAAGATATGAAGCGCTTAATGGTCAAGTACTTACAACATTGGTTTATCATAGAAAATTAAAAAGAGAATAGGGGCTTAATGGGGAACTGCCAGTTTAAGTTAATTGGCAGTTTTAACATTTTAAAAATGTATTTTAAAAAACGCTTGACAATCATATCAATCTGACAGTATAATCAGATTT
>CAZRXS010000048.1:0-10314 GCA_964604145.1 uncultured Gudongella sp.
TCATTTTGAAGATTTACTTTTATAATTTTAATATACCCACCGCCACCTCTTCTACTCTCAATATAATAACCTTTATATGGTGTAAATCGAGTACTTAATACATAATTTATTTGTGAAGGCGCGCATTCAAATTGACTAGCTAGCTCGTTTCTTTGAATTTCTACCACTCCATCGGCTTCCTGAATCAATTCCTTTAAAAATCTTTCTATGATATTACTTATCGCAGACATTATTATCATCCCCTAACTATTAGACTTTGACTTTCTTTGTCCTTCGATGTTAAAAATTAAGCCCATAGGGCTCAATTTTAGTATTCTCTTATTTTTTGATAATCTTTACATGTTTTATACATATTTAAATTTGCTCCTGCTTTTACTGCTGCAGCATCATATGTAGTATCAACAACTTGCCATTTATCATTTACATATACTTCATTCCAAGCATGATATTCTTTTGAAAACTTGCCATATCCTTTAACCAGCTTAGTAGGAATCCCCTCTGATCTTAGTATACCTGCAAAAAGTGCTGCATAATCATAACAAATACCTGTCTTGGTTTGGATTGTAGAATATACACTAGGTACATATGAAGTGTCTATTCCTTTTATCTTATCAATATCGTACTTTATATTTTGAGTAACATAACTATAAGCTGCTGTTACTTTATCTTCGTCTGTTAATGCATCTTTCATTAAAGTATTAGTTAAAGTATTTAAGTCGTCTTCTTCCCAATAAACGGGTTGGCTTGAGCTTAAATAAACATCATTTCCAGCATTATTTAAATTTACCTTGCAAGTATTTAAAACTCTATACTTTTTTCCTCCAATATTTTTTAATATTTTTACAGTATATACTCCATTGCCAAGTTGCGCAGGGAGTATTTCCTGTGGATTATTTAAACTATAATAATACTTTTCTCCATTCTTTTCTATCATAACCTTCATATCTTTGCCATAGTCATCGCTTTGTACTTTTATTTGCGTGTCGTTAAAACTATTTACATCAAAATTTGCTGCTAATGTACTAGGTGAAAAAGCAATCAAAAAAACAAATACCAATAAAAGGCTAATAATCCTTTTCAATTTAAACTCTCCTTTCGGTGGCTGGCTGCCTTTTAAGGCCCTATAGCTTTGCGTCCCTACCTTTCGATAGGTTTGCCTTTATCGTTTGACAGTTTACAAAAAGAACGCCTCTTTGCACTCGTCATATTTATTATACCATAATTCTAAGTTATGTAAACTTATTTTGCAAAGTTTTTCAAGTTTTTTGATTATTCTTTCATTTTTTTATTTTCGTCAATTAATCTAAGCAAAAATACTTGTTTTTTAATGTCTAAAATGGATTCAATTCTTGATTTTTACTATTTATAGGTATGCGTGTTAAATTTTTCCATAACTTCATCTATTTGTTCTTTTGTCAATATATTTGGTTCACCCAAGGTCTTTGTTATACAGTATATTTCTGAAATAAATTCTAGGTGTTCTGCTATAGAAAATGCCTTTGAAATATCTGTATCAAGTGCTATTAATCCATGATTTTGGAGTAATACAGCCTTTCTAGCTTCAATTGCAAGGAGTGCATTATAGGCTAATTCAGAAGATCCATATGTTGCATATTTAGCGCACCTTACACTCCTTCCAGCTAAGGCAATTAAATAATGAACTGGCTCTAATTCCCACCCCATACAAGAAACTGCAGTAGCGTATTTTGAATGAGTATGAACTATAGCATTTGCATCCTCTCTGTTTTTATAAAATAATAAATGCATAGTCATTTCACTAGAAGCTTTCAAATTGCCTTCAATAATATTACCATCTATATCTATAATTACAATATCTTCTATTCTTGTCTCGAAATAATCTAAACCACTTGGACTAATAGCAATTAGCCCCTGTTCTCTATTGAAAATACTAATATTACCACCTGAACCAGTTGTTAAACGGCTAGTTATCATTTTTTTGCCATAGTGGACTAATAGTCTTCTCTCCTTAATCATCTTCATTTTAAATACCTCTTTCATAACTAAGCTCTGCTAAAATCCTATTTTTTATCTTATTTGAGTGATATACAACTTCTTCAACATCAATATTTGCAAATTCTCCATCTTTATAAACTACTTTCCCGTCAATCATGTTTAAGCAAATATCCTCTGCACTTGCAGAATAAACTATATTTGATAGTACATCAAAAACTGGCTGTAAATGAGCTTTGTCCATATCAAATACAATAATGTCAGCTTTATTGCCTACTTTAATAGATCCTGTATCTGTTCTTCCTTGAGAAACTGCACCATTTAAAGTGGCTAACTTAATAATTTCTTTAGCAGACATACACTGTGGATCACCAGTAATCCCTTTATTGACAAGGGATGCAATATGCATTTCTTCAAGCATATCAAGATTGTTGTTTGATGAAGCTCCATCAGTTCCAATTCCTACATCAATACCCATATCCAACATCTTTTTAATTGGAGCAAAACCACTCCCTAGCTTCATATTACTAGAAATACAATGAACTGGTGTAACCCTATTACGCTTGATAATATTAAAATCATCTCCTTCTATCCACACACAATGAGCTGCCACAAGGGGATTTTTTAGTAAACCACATTTTTCAAAATACCCTAATGGAGTTAGTTTGTATTTTTCTTTGCAATTTTCATGCTCACTTCTAGTTTCAGATATATGGGTGTGGACTATAAGATTATTAGCCTTAGCATATTCTGCTACTTGTCTAACTAAGCTTTCATTAGATGTGTATTCAGCGTGTAGTCCAATATCAATTTTAATATTATCATTATCCTCTGCCTTTAGCATCTCTAGCATATGTTGTGTATCTTTATAGGCAATAGAGTCTTTAAAGTTTTTAATATTTGGATTTGCAGAAGTCCCGTGTGATATATTAGCTTTTAATCCACTTTCTTTAGTAGCTAGGACTATATCTTCAATATAAAAATACATATCAGTATATGAAACCACCCCACTTTTTATCATTTCCATAGCACCCAGTAAACTTCCCCAGTAACAATCATTTGATGTTAGCCTTGCTTCAAATGGAAATATCTTTTCAAAAAGCCACCTTTGTAATGGTAGACCTTCTCCATATCCTCTAAGCAAGGTCATAGGTATATGGCAGTGAGTATTAAAAAATCCAGCTAGTATTACTTTATTATCCCCATTATATATTTCTCCCTTATAATTATCCGGAGGAGTTTTGCCTATAAAAGTAATTTTTTCTCCACTTGTTATTAAATTCATATCTTTTTGTATTTCAAAATTATCGTCTAGTATTGTAATGTCTTTAAATAACATAGCTCTTTTCCTTTCTTTGCTAATTATACAATCTCTAATGATGAACAACAAAACACTAGTTTTTTAAGCTAGTGTTTTCTTTTTATGCAATAATTAAGATTAATTATTCTCTCTTTGTTCTTTATAATCAGCTATTATTTTTTCAGCTATTATTGAAGGAACTTCTTCATATTTTGAAAACTCCATAGTAAAACTTCCCTTAGCTTGTGTCATAGCTCTTAAATCTATAGCATATTCAAATAATTCAGAGTGGGGTGCTTCAGCAGTAATTTTCTGAGTGCCATCATTTTGCTGCTCCATCCCTAAAATTCTACCTCTTCGCTTATTCATATCTCCCATTACATCACCCATATAGTCATCAGGTATTGAAACTTCTACTTTCATAATTGGCTCTAGTAAAATTGGTTTGGCAGCCTCCATACCCTTTCTAAAGGCAATTTGAGCAGCTAGCTTAAATGCCATCTCATTTGAATCTACATCGTGATAAGTTCCATCTAGTAAGGTTGCTTTGATATTAACTACTGGACAGCCTGCTAAGACTCCTTGTTCTAAAGATTCTCTTATACCTTTTTCTACAGCTGGCCAATAATTTCTAGGAACAGCTCCACCAAAAATCTCTTGTGAAAATTCAAATTCCTCCTCAGAAGGTTCAAATCTCATGTGAACATCCCCATATTGACCTGCTCCACCCGATTGCTTCTTGTGTTTTCCTTGGACTGTTGCATTTCCTTTAATAGTTTCTCTATAAGCTATTTTGGGGCTATATAGAACAACTTCCACGCCAAAGTTTTGCTTTAACTTATCAACTATAACACTAAGCTGAACGCTTCCTTGACCGCCTATAAGCAACTGCTTGGTCTCTGTATTTCTTTCTATAACAAAGGTAGGGTCTTCATCCATCATCCTGTTTAAAGAGGTCCCGATTTTTTCTTCATCACCTTTATTCTTAGGCTCTACCGCTTTAAATAATGTAGGCTGTGGATAGCTTATTGTCTCATAAAGGGTTTGATTGTTTTTATCGCATAAAGTATCTCCAGTTTGAGTATGCGCTAACTTTGAAGTTGCTCCTATATCACCAGCCTGAATCTCTGACACCTCAATTTGATTTTTACCCCTTAATAAGAACAAACTTGGTAGTTTTTCAGATTGTTCTTTAGTAGAATTATACAAGTCAGTATCTCTTGTTATTTTCCCAGAAACAACTTTAAACATAGATAGCTTACCTACAAAGGGGTCGACAATAGTTTTAAAAACTATGGCTGAAAAAGGCTCTGACACATCTACTTTTCTCTCAATCTCTTTCCCATTTTGAGTCCCTTTTACAGATCCTACATCAGCTGGCGAAGGAATATATTTTCCTAAAAGATCCAATAAAAAGTCAGCTGCAATCGTTTTTTCAGCCGATCCAACTATTAGCGGCACTAAATCTCCTGTAGATACTCCTTCTTTAATTCCCTTATCTATTTCTTCTCTGGTGAATTCTTCACCTTCAAAGTATTTTTCCATCAATTCCTCACTCGTCTCAGCTATTCTTTCCATCAATATCTCTTTTATTTCATCAACGCGAGCTTGTTGGTCATCTGTTAAAGGCAGTTCTTTTCTTGTTTTACCGCTATACTCATATGCCTTTTCATCTAGTACACTTGTAAATCCTTTAAATGATTCCCCAAGGCCGATAGGAAGTGAAAATGGAACTATTTTATTTCCTAGTTCAGCTTGTATCTGGTCTAGCAATTTATCAAAATCTATATCTTCCTTATCCATTTTATTTAAAAATATCAATCTAGGAGTAGAGTACTTTTCTAGGTTCTTCCACGCTTTTTCTGTTCCAACTTCTATGCCAGAAGATGCATCTATAAGTAAAACTGACCCTTCACTTGCTCTTTTAGCCCCATACATTTCACCGATAAAATCAAAGTAGCCCGGAGTATCAAGAATATTGAACTTCAAATTGTTCCATTCTATGGGGACTACTGATGTCCCAATAGATACTTCTCTTGATATCTCTTGCTTCTCAAAGTCAGATACTGTGTTTCCTTCAGTTACTTTTCCTTGCCTAGAAGTCACACCTGTTGCAAATAATATTGCTTCTGTTAAAGTGGTTTTCCCGTTACTACTGTGCCCTAGTAAAGCTACGTTTCTAATCTTGTCTGTTGCATAAGCTTTCAATATCTATTCCCCCCAACTAGAATTTTGTGTAAGTTAATAATAATCTGTTTATTATACCAAGATTCTTAT
This sequence comes from uncultured Gudongella sp., assembly GCA_964604145.1. Taxonomy (GTDB): domain Bacteria; phylum Bacillota; class Clostridia; order Tissierellales; family Tissierellaceae; genus Gudongella. Next base: position 5,549 of record CAZRXS010000048.1, read on the forward strand.
CTAAATAAAATACTACACTTCGTAATTATAACATGAATCTTTTGTATAATCAAAATAATTCAATTTAAATAAGAAGCCTCAAATAAGAAGCCTATAAGTCTACAATTAATGAATGTTTCCCTAGAGTGTTATTATTTCATAACCATCATTTAAGTAGTCGTACATTGCAGGGTGCCCCTGTAAATTGCCTTTAATTGGAATGCCTACTGTTTCGTTAAATTCAAGTACTCCTAGTTTTGCTGAACAAGCTTTACATATGCAATCAAACAATCCCATATCTTTCGCTTTTTTATAAAGTGGGTTATTGGATTCTTCTAAATTTTTGAGTAATTTTACTGCCTCACCCTCCATAATAATTTTCGCAGCTACTCCCTTTTCATGTAAATCGATTGCATTAAGTAATAGATGTACAAAGCACATTTCATCTCCCCTAAACGCAAAAAATGCAATTTTTTTCATAATTGACATCCTCCTTTATTTTATATTAGCAGCTCTTCAAATATTTAAAGAGCAATTGACCAGTAATCTTTATTTTGAAATCATATTTGCAATACTAGTGGTTCAATAATATCATTTAGTGTATAATTAAGCAAAGGAGGTTCTTAAATGTCAAAGTTTAACAAAGCAATAGATGCTCTTAGAGGGAGAATACGTATTGATAACTCTTTAATATCAAATAAGAGCCCTCTATTACTTCATGTTTCAGATACACCTAGTCAGTTTTATCCAGAATTAAAGCGAATTATTAATATAATTAATCCGGAATATATTATCCATACTGGAGATTTAGCTGATAATATAAAATGTGAATATAAACCTAGTTTATTGATAAAATATAGATATGAGGTAAAAAAGCTTTTGAAAATATTAAATAAATCTAGTGCAAAAAAAATATATCTTGCACTTGGCAACCACGACGATCATGATTTCATTAAAGATAACAAAGGTAGACTTGAAGTTTGTACTGATGCATGTGAACTCGAATTTAATAATATTAATAAACTTGTATATTCACACTACCCTGATTCCATAAAACCACCCCATGCAGATATTTATCTATTTGGTCACAATATAGTACCTGAAAGTGTATTTTCGGATATATATATATCTTTAAATGGTGTAAATTCTATAAATATCATAAATCTAGAAACTCTAGAAATACAGTGTCTAGACTATCCTATGGGTACAAATTCTGCTAGACTTAATCAAAACAAAATTGGAATATAGGAGGATGAATTATGGTTTCTCTAATTAGAAATGGTTCAAGATCTCTTTATATAACTACCAGGAAAATAGACTCTTTAGTCGATTTTCTCCAGTCAGAACTAGATGCACAAGAGATGGATATTCAAGTAATTCAAGACCGTAGTAGAGAGTATCAAACTGTTGTTTTTATAGCTGATGAATCTTCTTCTAGTTCAAATGATGAAAATACACCTATAAGAGCCTTCCTAATCTTAAAGGAACCTGTTTGGGTTCTAAGTAAGCTTATTACTTGTAATAAAGATGACATGGTAGAAACTCTTAAACCTGGTGCTAATTTTATTATAATGAGATCCTCTGGAAATCTCGATAAGGTATTAAAAGAAATTCAAAAAGATATTGGCGGAGAATTTATCTCCTATAAACAATACACTGCAAATGACAAAACAGACTCTACCATTATTGGATTAACTGAAAAACCTCTTAGTAAAGGTATTGTTTTAAGTGACTTTAACGAGAATTTTTTAATAGTAAAGGGAGAATATGGGAGAATAAAAAACGAACTACGAATGCAAGCTCTTCGTTATTTAAATATTGGAATAGACAATAAAGACTGGAATGAAATAGAAATCAGGATTTACGATATATACGGGGCATATAAATTGCAGTATGACAGGATGATGGAAGTCTTTGAAGACTTAGATATAGGCTTGGTGCTTGGAGAATCATGGTCTAAAGATTATCCAAAAGCCCTTCTTTCAGTTCAAGTATATAGGGTTCGCTTCTTCACCTTTAAAGATCCCCAATATCTAAAGAGAATCCTATTTGCTTTAGAGTATTTAGAAGATGGAACCAGAATTGTAGATTATGATGTATATTATAATAATCAGAAAGTAGCTTGGAATAAAAATCTCTTAAGGAAAAAAAGAGAAGATAGATTTGATGAAGCTCTTATTGCAAGAAAAGAACTCTTTGCAAAATTAAGTCAAGATACACTAAAGGAGATTGAGAAACTAGAGCAAGAGATAATTAAAACTAGATATTAAAAGAAGGCCGACTTGTAAATTGGCCTTCTTTTAATAAGTAAAATTAAAAATATTCCTTTGTTTCTATCGGTAAACCTCTTTTTGCCAGTTTGTCCTCTACATTATCTTTTACAATTGAATAAACAAATACAAATAATGGTACTCCAATTATAAGCCCTATTAATCCCAATAATTTGCCTGCGATTAAAAGTGAGAAAAGAATCCAAAATGCTGATATACCTAGTGAATCTCCAAGAATCTTTGGCCCTATTATATTTCCATCAATTTGCTGGATTACAAGTATTATAATTAAAAACCAAAAAGCTTTTACTCTCGATACTATAAGTATAATAAAAAATGAAGGTACCATACCTATAAAAGGACCAAAAAATGGAATTATATTTGTAATCCCAATTATAAATGATACTAATATAGGAAATGGCATTTTAAATATCAATAAGGCTATATAGGTTAAAATCCCAATTATTAAAGAATCTAATATCTTTCCACTTAAAAATCTTCCAAATATATTATCTGCACGTTTTGTTAATTCCACTGTTCTATCTGCTCTAGTCTTTGAGAAAACAGCATAGGTAATCTTTTTAGACAAAGCTTTAAATCTTTCTTTTTCAAGCAATAAATACGCTGAAACAACAACTCCCAAGACTATATTCCAAACACTAGAAAAAATTGTTTTAGCTAGATTGCCAATAACAGGTACAAGCCCTTTTAAAAATTCAAAAACTTGTATTAAAAACCCATCCCACCATTCTATTGCATACTCCATATAGTCAGGTCTTAGATTAATCCTTGCGATAAGGTTGTTAACCATCAAAGAAATTTCTTCGAAATTATTTGTTACCTCATTAACAAAATTTACTACAGAAGCTATTAATTGAGGAAACACAATTAATGTAAATATATATAGCAATGTAAATATAATAGCATATGTTACAAACATTCCAATAACACGCTTAAGCTTTAATTTTATTTTATTATTAGTTGCTGGACTTATAATTTTATCCTCAACTATTTCTAAAATAAAATTAAATAGATAAGCCATTGATGCTCCTATAATTACCGGAAGCATGGTTTGATATAATGTATGCATTTGCTCTTTGAACATCGTCAATTGAGAGGTTATTAAATAAAATACAATGCTTAGAGCTATTACTATAAAAGAGTATACAGCTATGGTAAGATACTTAACATTCCATTCAACCTTCATCTAAATAAGCCTCCTCGTACAAAATATCTGCAAAATAAAACTTTATAGTTCTTCTATTATAACATTAAAGTGTGATGTATCTCCCTCTAATATAGTTATCCAACCAGTTTTTCGCTTTTCAAAAATACTTAAAGATGCACCTTCATAAACAGGAATTTCTTTGAAACCATCAATAGTAAGATTTTTAAGTATAGTTATTATTGCTCTTATAGTAACTCCATGTGAAACTATCAAAATATTTTTATCATTTTTATTTTCAATTTTAGATAATGCTAGTTTTGTCCTTGCAAAGAGATCAGAAATGCTTTCACCTCTATTAGGCTTATATAAAAGTGGAGAATTTAAATAAATATCAAAAAGTTTAGCATCCTTATTCTTAATCTCAGTTAAAGTCTGCCCCTCCCAACTTCCAAAAGCTAATTCCCTTAATTCTTGTAGTTCTATTACTGGAATATCTCTGCCATTTTTAATAATATTAGCAGTATCTATAGCTCTTTTTTGATCACTGGTATAAATTTTATCAAATTCCACATCCTTTACAAGCTCTTTAAATTGGTGAGCACGTTTTAGTCCATTTTCGGTAAGGGGAGAGTTTTCCCAACCCTGTAATTTTTTTGCCACATTCCACTCAGTCTCACCATGCCTAGTTAAATATAATCTCAAATCAATACCTCCAATTAAAACTCATCAGCCAAGTCTATCAGCGCCTTGCCAGTTATGCGATATACAGTCCACTCGTCCATAGGGATAGCACCTAGACTCTTATAGAAGTCTATTGATGGAGTGTTCCAATCAATGCACCACCACTCAAGTCGTCCACAATTTCTATCCCTTGCCAATTTAGCCAGATAAGCTAAAAGAAGTTTTCCTATACCCCTTCCCCGCATTTCAGGCCTTATGTAAAGATCTTCTAGGTATAAACCCGGTCTACCTAAAAATGTAGAGAAATTATGAAAAAATAGGGCAAAACCAATTGGTTTTTCATCGTATTCTACAATAACTACCTCAGCAGCTTTTTTTTCAAAAATTGTCTCCATTAAAATTTCTTCAGTAGCAACAACTTCATGTAGAAGTTCTTCATAATCAGCTAATTCCTTAATAAATTTAAGTACAAGACCCACATCTTCAGACTGTGCAAGTCTAAATGTCACATGTTCAATCCTAGTTTTTATCTTTTGATCCATAAGACCACTCCCTTATTGTTAATAATCTATTTAATTATAACATATTCTTAGACTACTATTGCTATTCTTTTATTTAAATGGGTATGTTAATACTAAGATTAATGGGAGGTGTAATAAATGGCTAAG
>CAZRXS010000049.1:0-10036 GCA_964604145.1 uncultured Gudongella sp.
CCAACCTAAAAAGAAGCATTAATGTCAATACAAATAGAACATATACAATAATGCTGTATCTATTAAAAAGCTTATTTTTTAAATTCATTTTCTCACCTTTCTTTTAAATCTTATCCTTGGTTTTGTGAAAATTATATGGACCAAATATCCATATATAATGGCAAACAATGCATTGTATAATATTTCTATAGAGAAAATACTCTTTACTGCATCTACAAAAAGAATATCTCTTGATAAGAAAAACATAAATAGTGAATACATAAAATTATAAAATATTGTTGCCGCAATAGTAAATATAATTGGATTTATAATATTGTCACGAGAAAATGAATCTTCTGCAAATCCAATAATGTAGCCGACAAAGAAAAATATAAATGCATTTATCCCGATTGTAGTCGAAAATAGAATATCTTGCATAAATCCAGCAATTAAACCAAATACAGCCCCCTTAACCCTTCCAACTTTCAAGGCTAGCACAACTATTAAAACAAGACCTGTGTTAGGAACAATGCCCATAATTGGAAGTAAGGGAATTATAGTAGTTTGTATAAGAAAATTGAAAATTATCATCAGTAAAATTATAAGTATGCTCAAATTTAAACTCCTTATCTATTCATCTATAACATAAACATTATAGAGTTTCTTAAAGTTTATTGCTGGCTCTATTTTTATTCTTTTGGTCAACTCTTCTTGGTTGATCAATATTTCAGAAACTTCCCCTAAATACAAGTCCTTTAGATAGACTCCACCTAGGCCAGAAGTATATAACTTGTCTCCTAGTATGACATCTGAGCTAAAGTCATATAGGAAGCCTTCCAGTGAGCTCTCTAGGGATCCTGATACTACACCTCCATCCCCAGTTCTTATTATTTTAAATGCAACACTATTTAATTCATCTATTATAGTGACCACCTTCGCCCAATTTGGCCCCACATCTAGTATCCTGCCTACCAAACCTTCTTGATAGACATTGTCTTCTACTTCTATTGCAGCTATAACAGTGTCATCTTTCTCGATCCCATCTGAAGAGCCCTTATCAATTGTAAACTTATCATACCAGTTACCAGGTTCTTTTGCAGACACACGTGCTTTAATAAAACTATAACTCGACTGTTTTGTCATTTCTTGTTCTTTCTTCAAATAATCAGTTTTACCAATAATATTGTTCAAATCATTGTTTTCACTCTCAAGTACTTTAATCTTTTCTTTTAGAAGGATATTTTCATTTTTTGCATCAAAGACATCTCTAACTGAATTAAAGGAAGATCCTAGTCTATTAGTTAGCCATGAAGAAACATTTGTAATCGGTGATAAGACATTCCCCGTTGCTTTTTCAATAAAAGTTATCCCTTGACGGTTATTGCTTGTACTCCCAATTATTATAAGTAGAATGATAGCAACTATAGTCACTACCATTCTCTCTTTGTATTTTCTAAAAAAATACATACCATCACTATCCCAATCTACTATTTTTTGAAGAAGTCTTCTTTAATATTTCCATACTCTCTAAGGATTTTCCTGTACCAAGTGCAACACAATCCAATGGGTTTTCTGCAATTATTACAGGAATACCTGTCTCATCAGTAATCAGTTTATCCAGTCCGTAAAGGAGTGCTCCCCCACCTGTTAATACTATTCCATACTCCATTACATCAGATGATAACTCTGGTGGAGTTTTCTCTAAAGTAGCTTTGATTGCATCTATTATATTAGAAACTGGCTCCCTAAGGGCTCTATATATCTCTGAGGATGTAATTTCAATCGTTTTAGGTAATCCACTAACCAAATCTCTACCTCTTATTTCCATCATCCCCAAAACTTGATCATCTATAGCTGCCCCAATTTCTATCTTTACTTGTTCAGCAGTCCTCTCCCCAATCATCAAACTATACTCTTTTTTTACATAATTTGCTATAAAATTATCAAGTTCATCTCCACCAACTCTAATAGACTTACTTGTGACAATTCCCCCTAATGATATAACCGCTACTTCTGTTGTCCCACCGCCAATATCAACTACCAAACTCCCTGTGGCTTCCTGTACTGGGAGTCCTGCACCAATTGCAGCAGCCATTGGTTCTTCTATTAAAAATGCATCTTTTGCCCCTGCTTGAATTGTAGCTTCCTCAACAGCTCTTTTTTCTACTTCTGTAACACCACTAGGTACACAAACAACTACTCTGGGTTGAAAAATTGATTTCTTCTGAGTAGCTTTTCTAATAAAGTACTTTAACATCTCTTGTGTAATATCAAAATCAGCAATTACACCATCTTTAAGTGGTCTAATAGCAACTATATTCCCTGGTGTACGTCCTATCATCTTTTTAGCTTCTTCACCTACTGCTAGGACTTGTTTGTTATTTCTATTTATTGCCACAACTGAAGGTTCTCTTAAAATAATTCCTCTTCCCTTTATAAATACCACTGTATTTGCCGTTCCCAAATCTATTCCCATATCTTTTGTGAATGCTTTAAAAACCATTAAATTCCTCCATAGTTACATCAATTTTTCTTCCTTCATGCTTAAAAATCTATCATTTCCAATAATAATATGATCCAAAACTTTGATTCCTATAATTTCGCCACTTTCTATCAATCTATTTGTTATACTTATGTCCTCTTTACTTGGAGTTGGATCACCACTCGGGTGGTTATGAATAAGTATTAGTGCGTTAGCACTCTTTTTTATTGCTATATTAAAAACATCTCTAGGGTGAACTATAGATGAGTTTAAAGTTCCTATAGAAATATTGTCTATGCTAATTATTCCATTTTTAGTATCTAGGATAGCCACATCAAAATGCTCCTTTTCCAAATGTTTCATGCTATCCATTACCAAGTTTGCTATTACTTCTGGTGAAGTCACTTTTATATTTTCATACAAGCCTTGTCTTTTTATTCTTTTACCCAATTCTATTGCTGCCATAATTTGTGCAGCTTTACAAGCTCCTATTCCTTTTACTTTTGTAAGGTCGTCAATTGATGCATTAGCTAAGTAAGCTATACCTCTGTTATCTTGATTTAATAATTTTCTAGCTAAATCTATAGCCGTTTCCCTACCTGTTCCAGTTCTAATAATAACAGCCAATAATTCTGAATTAGACAATACTGAAGAACCTGTACTAATTAATTTCTCAGTTGGTCTTTCGCTTTTTGGAAAATCTTTTATCGTAATATTTTTATTTTCAATTATAGTTTCTGTCAAATTATATCCTCACCTTTTAAAATAAATTATAATTAAAATAAAGATTTAAAGATTGATTAATCTTTGATATAGGTAAACCAACTATATTGAAATAGCACCCATTGATTTTAGAAACTAGCATCGCCCCTTTTCCTTGAATTGCATACGAACCTGCTTTTCCTTTAAACTCTCCAGAATTTATATATGAATCTATTTCTCTTTTAGTTAATCTATGAAACAAAACCTCACTGGTCTCATAGTCAACGAATTTAATTTTATTTTCAATATCTATTATAGCAAATCCTGTTATTACCTTATGGTCTTTACCACTTAAAGTCTTAAGCATCTGTCTTGCGTGATGTTTGTTTTCTGCTTTTCCTAATATAGTATCTTCTATCACCACTATTGTATCTGCACCTATTACTAATCCTGTATTTACTCTTTTTGAGACATCTAAAGCTTTTTCAAATGATAAACTCATTGAAATTTGTTCAGGCTTTTCATAAAATTGAACTTTCTCTTCTATATTGCTTTTTATTACTCTAGGTTCTATTCCACACTGTCTTAAAACCTCGAGTCTTCTTGGTGATGCCGATGCTAGAATTATTTCTTTCATACTGCCTCCTGCTTTGCAAATAAAACTTTAAAATTCTTCTTGAGATTATCTACAATATTTATAGAAGATAAGCCTACGAAATATCCTGTAAATAAACTTATTAAAAGCAAAACTGGCAAATAAGAATATATTCTCAAATTACTCAGCATTAATGCCGCTACTGATACTTGAGCAAAATTATGAGTTGCTGCACCAACTATACTTATTCCTATCAAACTAAATATATTTGGAAAAGATCTATAGAAAAAAAACATAGATATACAACTTAATATTGCCCCCGATATACTGTATATAAAAGAAGATACACTCCCAGTAATTAACATTAACACTATGCTTTTTAACATAGCAACCTTTATTCCATCTTTAAATCCAAATACTATAAGGGTAACAAGTACTACCATATTTGATAATCCCAATCTGGCACCAGGCAAGGCTATTGGTAAGGGGATAGCTGATTCCAATATATTTAAAGCTAAACCCACAGAAACCAAGAGGGATAGAAATATCATTTTATTAGTCTTTCTCATATTAACCTCATTCTAATAGCTCATAATATCAATATCATCTTCCTCTCCCATGCCTTTTATCTCTATTACAAGTTTATTTGGAAGACATACTATTATTTCTCCTACTCTTGAAATATAACCCTGTTTCACGTCTAATTTATTTGGGCAATCGGCCTCTATAACTCTAACTCTTTGGTCACCTATTTCTAATAAATTATACCCGTATTCTGTCTGGATTGGTATAGTATGATCTATTAACTTTTTGTCATAAAGAATTTTTTTTATTTCCTTGCCATTTACTTGTACACTAATATATTTTTCTTGACTAGAAAAAGCATATCTATTTATATACATAAATGAAAACAAAGAAAGCAATATTATAAAGATAATTAATACTTTATCACCTTTTGTCAATTTAACCATCCTTCTTAAGCACAATATAGCTCTTATAGTTTACCATTTATGATTTTTATTTACAAGTTTTTACGCATAAAAATACTTCCAAAATAGAGGGTACATTCTCAATTAAATAAACTCTCTATTTTGGAAGCATAATATAACTAGTATAACTAGTAGACTCTATTTAATTTGCAAACTCCTTAGCAAATTCCTCACTTACTATGGACATATTATCAATTGCATTGGTAGGACATTTTTCAACACATATTAAACAATCTATACATTTATCATAATTTATTCTTGCTAAGTTGTTTTCAAAAGTAAAAGCATCGGTTGGGCAGTTCTTAACGCATATTTGACACCCAATGCATCCAACTGAACAGTATCCTCTTACTTCTTTGCCCTTGTCTTGACTCATGCATTTAACAACAGCTGTTGAACTATATGGAATTAATTCAATTATATTCTTTGGACATGCTATTACACAAGCGTTACAAGCAGTACAATTTTCCTTATTTACAACCGCTATCCCATCTATCATTCTAATTGCATTAAATTTACATACATCAAAACAAGTTCCGCATCCAAGGCAACCATAAATACATTCTTTTTGTCCGCCTGCTAATGTTGATTGTATTCTACAATCAGCTATCCCTTGATATATATATTTATCTTTTGCTTTATCGCAATCTCCTTGACATTTAACAACTGCTACTTTTTTATTAAATACACTAGGATTAACTCCCATTACATCAGCTACTTTTGCAGCTACCTTTGCTCCACCTATTGTGCAAGCTGTCGTTGGTGCTATCCCTTCAACTATAGCAGCTGCACAAGGCTCACAGCCTGGGTAACCACAAGCTCCGCAATTAGCACCTGGCAGGACACCAAGGACTTGCTCGACCTTAGGATTAACTGCTACAACAAATATTTTTGAAGCTATTGATAAAAGCACCCCGAAAAGAAGGCCAAGTCCTCCAAGCACAATCACTGGATTTATAATATTAGTCATTTATTTCACCTCCTAAACAAGTCCGACAAAACCAGCAAAAGCTATTGACATTAAGCCTGCAGCTATTAGAGTTATTGGGAAACCAACTAAAGCTTCAGGTATATCTGCAATATCCATTTTTTCTCTTAATGCAGCTATTAGCACTAATGCTAAAAAGAAACCTAAAGATGCACCAACTGCGCTTGTCGCTGTTTGTATTAGATTAAATTCTTGTTGTATATTTAGTATTGCAACGCCTAGAACAATACAATTTGTAGTGATTAAGGGAAGGTAAACTCCCATTGCACTATATAAAGTAGGGCTCATCTTTTTAAGAGCTAACTCAACAAATTGAACTAGTGATGCTATTACTAATATAAAGACTATTGTTTGTAGGTATTGTAAACCTAAAGTTTCCAAAACTGTTGTTTGGATAATATAAGTTATTATTGATGATAAAGTTGTAACAAATGTCACTGCAATCCCCATACCTGTGGCTGTTTCCATTTTATTAGATACGCCAAGGAAGGGACAAACTCCTAAAAATCTAGCAAATACATAGTTGTTAACTAAAATAGTAGATATTATGATAGAAAATAAACTCATTCTATATTCCCCTCCTTAATTAGTAGCTCTGTTCTTTATAAAAGCATTGAATAGTCCAATCAGTATACCCAAAATTATAAATGCCCCTGGTGGTCCAATAAATACTGCTGCTGGCTGAAAGGACTCTCCAAATAAACTAATCCCCCAGAAACTGCCTGAGCCAATTATTTCTCTTATTGTACCGAGCAACACCACTGCTACAGAATATCCAAGTCCCATAGCTAATCCATCCATAGCCGAGTAAAAAACACCATTTTTTGATGCAAATGATTCGGCCCTTGCTAGTATAAGACAGTTTACAACAATAAGAGGTATAAATATTCCTAATGATAAATAGAGTGACTGGGCATAAGCCTTCATAAACATCTCAACCATAGTAACAAAGGTTGCTATAACTACAATAAAAATTGGTATCCTGATTTTTGAAGGAATTATTTTCCTCATTATAGAAATAACTATATTTGACATTACTAAAACTGCAATAACAGCGCTTCCCATACCAACACTGTTTTGAACAGTATTTGTAATAGCTAGAACAGAACACATTCCGATTAATTGAACAAATATTGGATTTTCATATATAATACCATTCTTAAAAATAGTAGATAATTTCATATAAAAGCACCTCCTTATTAATTTGAAAAGTATTTAGCATATACATCTAATGCATCGTTAACACCCTTTAATACAGCATCTGTTGAAGTGGTAGCTCCTGATAATAACATTACTTCATTGTCAGCAGATGGTTTTTCTACAGGAATTAAACTTCCCAATGCATTTTTATCTATAAAAGATTCTCTAAATTCTAAATCATCTACAATTCTACTGCCCAGACCTTTTGTCTCAGACATTACCAAAACCCTAAGCCCTGAAATTGTACCTTCTTTATTGATTCCTATAAGGCTAGTTATGTCTCCTCCGTATCCCGCCGAAAGGGTTTTAAATGCATATCCTAGCTCTTCTCCATCTTTTAATGCCTTATATACTTCAAAGACCGACTTATTAGTTGTCTTTACTTCCTCTAAAAGATCATCTTCCACGGCTATAAAATCATTTGCCTCTGGAAAAATTTCTAGCAAAGCAGCAAAACTTTCCTTTCTCTCCATTTCGGCTATAACTGGAGCAGTTACTCCATTTACTCCCGCAAGTATTCCTCCAGCTATTGCTGTTACTAACAACAATACAAATCCTAATTTAAGTGTCTCTTTCATCTATTTTACCTCCCCAAAGACTCTAGGTCCTGTAAATCTTTCAATTAATGGAGTGGCAACATTCATTATAAGTATTGAATACATGACTCCCTCTGGAGTACCGCCCTTTACTCTTATTAAAGCTGTTAAAATTCCACAACCAACTGCAAATACAATTCTACCTTTAGGTGTAACAGGTGAAGATGAATAATCTGTTGCCATAAAGAAAGCACCCAGTATCAAGCCTCCGCCTAAAACATGATATAATATATTAGCAGTATTTACACCAAATAACAATAATAATACAGTTGTTGACCCTATGTATAAAAACGGCACCTTCCAATCAATAACTCCTCTTATAATTAAATATATTCCACCAATTAATAATAAAATTGCTGATGTTTCACCAATAACTCCGCCAATGTCTCCAAAGAACATTCTTTGGATTGATGGTAAATTTGTGCCTCCAGCTTTTATAATAGTTAATGGTGTTGCACCACTTATTCCATCTGGCGTAATATAATTAGTCATTATCACTGGCCAAGAAGCAACCATTGTAGCTCGTGCTGCCAGTGCTGGGTTCATAAAATTAGATCCAATTCCTCCGAAAAATTCCTTAACTATAATAATAGCAAAACCTGCTCCAAAAACAGCGGCCCACCATGGGGTTCCAGCAGGCAAGTTTAATGCAAGTAAAATGCCTGTTACTACTGCACTTAAATCCATAATTCTGATGGATTTCTTAAATGTTTTTTGGATTGCATACTCAAAAACAACTGTTGCTAAAACAGTTACCACTAACAACCTAACTGCATTAAATCCAAAGAAGTATATTGCACCTATTATTGCAGGCACTAAAGCTATTATTACATCTGCCATCATCCTCCTAACAGATTCATCTGATCTGATATGAGGTGATTGAGAAACTACAAGCATATCATCTAAAACGACAGGGTCGTTATTATTTGGATCAATTACTTTTCCATCCATTCAACATCCTCCTTACTTATGATTTCTTTCTGTTTGCTAATATTTCTTTTTTAATATTTTTAATTGACTCAGCAAGAGGCCTCTTTGCAGGACAAATATATGAACAAGCATTACATTCCACACACGCCATTGCGTTATAACTATCTGCTTTCTCATAGTTGTTCTTTAATGCATAGGCGCTTATAAATAATGGTTGCAATCCAGATGGGCACACCTCAATACACTTACCACACTTTATGCAAGGTAATACTGGCTGTTCAATTGTTTCTTCTTCAGTTAAGACTAATATACCACCAGAACCTTTAATAACAGGAGCGTTTATATCAAATTGTGCTATTCCCATCATTGGCCCACCAGAAATAATTTTACTAGGCCTAGCAGCAAAGCCACCACTTTGCTCTATTAGTTTAGAAAAAGGAGTTCCTATTCTAGCCATAATATTCTTGGGTTCTTTTATACCTTTTCCTGTAACAGTAACTACTCTTTCATATAAAGGTTTTCCCAATAAAATTGCATCTGCGATGGCTTTGGATGTTCCCACATTAGATACTACACAAGCAACTTCCATTGGTAATGCACCCGTGCCAAGGCTTCTACCTGTAACTGCATAGATTAAACTTTTCTCAGCACCTTGAGGATATTTAGTTTTCAGCACAAAGACTTCAATACCATCTTCAGGTTTTATTACACCCTTTAAAACTTTTACAGCATCCATTTTATTGTCTTCCACTGCTATAATACCATTCTTAACATCAAGCGTTTTCATTATAGCTTTAAGGCCAAATACAACTGATTCTGGATACTCCAACATCAGTCTGTGATCACCAGTAAGATAAGGCTCACACTCTGCACCATTTAATATAACAGTATCTATTGGTTTATTTTCAGGCACCGAAAATTTTACATGCGCTGGAAAACTCGCTCCACCCATCCCAGTTATACCGTTTTCTTTAACTATTCCTATAATATCCTTAGCAGTCAATTGACTAAGATCCTTGGTTTTTGATTGCTTAAATATTTCTTCACTATAATCATTTTCAATTACAACACATTTTGTTTTCATCCCTGTCGGGGTGAACATAGCTTTAATATCCTTTACTGTACCTGCTATACTAGCATGAACAGTGCCTGATACAAAAGCTCCAGATTCACCAATTTTTTGTCCAATTTTAACTTTATCACCAACACTAACGACAGCATCACATGGTGCGCCAATATGTTGATGAAGTGATATGTAAACAAATTTAGGGTCTTTAAGCATTTCTATTGGCTTATGTTCAGTTAATTCTTTATGTTCTTGTATATGTACTCCGCCTTTAAAAGTCAATCTAGCTTGATTCATTTTATTTTCCACCTCTTCACTTAATATGTTTTTAATAATTTTTAATATTTTCTTATATTAACAAGCAATAAATTAATTGTAGCACTAATTCAAATTAAAGTATATCAATTTGTACATTCATATTCATACCTTAGCAAAACTATTAAATATAGTTATATGGTGCGAGTGATGGGACTTGAACCCATACGCTATAAATAGCACATGCCCCTCAA
>CAZRXS010000050.1:0-2480 GCA_964604145.1 uncultured Gudongella sp.
AGGGGACAGGAACCTTGTCTTTTTCTCTGGAACTGTAACGAGTGTTGCAATATAAGTAGCTGATACAGGAGAGGAAAAATATAAATATTTTTCTATATGAATTCAAAATAGATGGCATAATAGAAATAAATAATGTATAATACATTCAAGAAGAGAGAGAAGATAATTTGAATTGTATTTATAAAATTAGCCAAGGATAGCGATTATGTCAGGGAGGTATTATAATGGGTGAAAACATATCAAATGAACAATTATTTGAATTCATGACAAAGATGTATGGTGATTTAAATGGAAAGATTGATAGTATAAATAATGAGATGAAGAAGGGCTTTAAAGGCCTAAAGGATGAAATAAAAGAAACAAAGGATAAGGTTATTGTTATTGATCAGAAACATGGGAAAAAATTAGATGCTTTATTTGATGGTTATAAACAAACTTATGAAAAAATAACTGATCTTGAAGGAAAAGTAGATGAGATAGATTTGAAGGTTGAAAAGCTGGATATAAAGATAAAAACACAGAGCTACTAGCTACCAGTCAAATTTAGGTTGAAAAAATTAATAAACAAAAAAACAAAATACCCACAAGTAGCTACTTGTGGGTATTTTGTTTTAGACAAAAACTGCTTTTACTTCTACAAATTCATCAAGCCCAAATTTGCCACCTTCTCTACCAAAGCCTGAATGCTTAAAGCCTCCAAATGGTGCTCTGTGGAGTTGGTTTCCGCTGTTTATAACTAGAGTTCCTGCTCTAATCTTCTTTGCAACTTCATATGCTTTATCAAAATCTCCAAAGACTGCACCTGAAAGACCATAAACAGTATCATTAGCTATTTCTATTGCTTCATCAACTGATGTGTAGCTTATAATTGACAGTACTGGGCCAAAAATTTCATTTTGAGCTATCTCCATTTTATTATCTACATCAGTAAATACAACAGGGTTTACATAGTAGCCATAAGATTCTTGTGGGACTTCCCCAAGAAGAACTCTGGCTCCTTCATCGATTCCTTTTTGGATATAAGCTTTTACCTTTTCAAACTGGTCCCTACTTGCCAAAGGTCCAACTACTACATCGGGGTCTCTTGGATCTCCGAATTTATATTCTTTAGTCATCTCAATAATCATTTCTTCAATAGCCTCTTTTTCTGATTCAGGAACTAAAAGTCTAGAATAGGCACTGCAGGATTGGCCTGTATTTAAATAAACCTTATCTAATGTTTTTCTTAAAGCCAGCTTATAGTCAGCTCCCTTTAAAATTATAGCAGGAGACTTGCCGCCTAATTCAAGCGAAAGTCTTTTTATATCATCTACTGCAAGTTTTGCAATTTCTCTTCCACCTTTTGTAGAACCAGTAAAGGTTATAAGCTTTATATCGGGATGTGTTGCAATAACATTTCCAACTTCAGAGCCTCTTCCAGAGACTAAATTAAATACTCCTTTTGGAAAAGCTGCTTCATGGATTGCTTCTGCTAATAGATAAGCAACTAGAGGTGTCTTTTGACTTGGTTTTAGAACCATTGTATTTCCTCCAAGGATAGATGGAGATAATTTCTTAATTATCTGCCCTAATGGATAGTTCCAAGGTGTTAAAGCACCAACAACCCCTTTTGGTTCTCTTCTAACAATATAATCGTCAAATTTTTCTTCAAATGGATAATCATCAGCAAGCTGTATATAATCTTTAATATCCTGAATATAGGGA
Organism: uncultured Gudongella sp.; assembly: GCA_964604145.1. Classification (GTDB taxonomy): domain Bacteria; phylum Bacillota; class Clostridia; order Tissierellales; family Tissierellaceae; genus Gudongella. The sequence continues at coordinate 1,705 of CAZRXS010000050.1, forward strand.
AGGACTTGAGAGTTTTTTGCAAAGGATATTCCGCAGCCAAGCTCTTTTGATATTGTGTTTGCTAAAATATCAACTCTTTTTTCTAACTGTGGTATTAAATTTTCTAAGAGTTTTTTCCTTTCTTCCAAGCTTGAAAACTGGAATGTTTTAAATGCCTCTTTTGCTGCTTTTACTGCTATATAAACATCCTCTCTATTTCCTTCAACCACTGAACCAACAATAGTTTTATCAGCAGGGTTTTCAACTTGGATCATTCTTTTGCTATTTGGAGAAATCCATTCTCCACCAATATATAGTTTTTCATAGTTCATAATAAAACCTCCTTATCTATATATATACCTCAGCAATTCCTAAATTAACTTTTATTTGACTCAATTGTAATTATTCCGAAATTTATTAAAAGCCCATCCACTCTGTCATCCTGAGTTTATTGAAGGATTTTTAATTTTCTATCCGCAAGACATTAAGATTCCCCGTTATACTCGGAATGACAGCGTGTATCCGGATAGACAGAGTCGTCTATCCCTACAGTGATTCCTAGGATGGGACGCAGGGACAGGAACCTTGTCTTGTTTACTCGACTGATTTCCTTTTCAAAAAAATCTATAGATTTTCTTTCAATAGTATAGCGCCAATGATATAATATATATTAATTGTTACTAAAGGGGGAGGTCTAATAAATGGAGGATAATAAGTTATTTGATTTAGTTGAGAAAATGTATGCTGATCTTAGCAGTAAAATGGGAAATATGGAATCTAGAATGGATAATATGGAA
>CAZRXS010000050.1:2580-9925 GCA_964604145.1 uncultured Gudongella sp.
AGATGATATAGCCAATATGGCGACTAAAGATGATATAGCCAATATGGCGACTAAAGATGATATAGCCAATATGGCGACTAAAAATGATATAGCCAATATGGCGACTAAAGATGATATAACCAATATGGCGACCAAACACGATATTATTAGACTTGAAAATAAAATGGATACTAATCATAAGGCTCTCTATGATGGTTATAAATTGGCATATGAAAAAATAGAAGTTCTTGATGAAAAGGTAACAGAAATTCAAAAGCATGTAGAAAAGCATGATGTTGAAATTAGAGTTATTAAGAGCGTACAATAATTAAAAAATTAAGATCCCTCGTTTTACTTCCGATTACAGATTGACTGTATCCGAGTATACGAGGGATTTGTTTTGGTATTCGGGCCAGCTAAGCTAGACCCTACGCAGTGATTTTTCCAATTGTGATTTGTGAACTGTGAATTGTGCATTGTCTTTCTAGTCTGTAAACATTTGTGTCCAATAAATTGATTTATCGACATACATGCCAATTCCCATTTTATTAAATTTCTTATTTAGGATATTTGCTTTGTGGCCTGGTGAATTCATCCAGCCATTCATTACATCTGCTGGTGTTCTATGGCCCATTGCAATATTTTCTCCTGCAGCCATATATGTAAGTCCAAATTTACGCATCATATCAAATGGGGAACCATAGTTTGGTGATTCGTGGGCGAAGTAGTTATTAACTGACATATCCTTGGACTTTTCTACTGCTACTTTTGAAATATCTGCTGATAGGATAAGAGCATTTAAACCTCTTGCAGTCCTCTCTTTATTTACAAGATGAAGGATTTCCTCTCCATATGAGCTTTCTGAGACTATTTTAGGTTTTGCTCTATACTTAGCGTCCTTGATTCTAAGTAATACTGTTGCTGCTTCTCCTCTATTTAGTGTACGATTGCCACTAAATGTTCCATCGTCATATCCTGTTAAAATTCCACTTGCGTATGAATTTAAGACTGATTTTTTAAGTGATGGATCTAAATTTTTACTTATAGCTGCAATATCACCTAGCGAATTCTCATAAAGATTTAAGTCTACGCTTGGATTGCCTTGCTGATATGTAAGTAGATTTGATACAATTCTTGACATATCGTATCTTGTAATTGGCTGGTCTAGATTTGTGGTAACTTTCCTACATAATATACCAAGATTTGTTCCCTTCTTAATATATCCATCTGCCCAATGTAAACCTAAGGATTTGACATTGCCATATCCAATAACACACATTATAGCTTTAATAAATTCGGCTCTTGTAATAGTATTTTGTGGTTTAAAGGTTTTATCTGGATATCCATTTAAGATACCATCTTCGACTAGAATTGATATGTTTTCATAATACCAGTCGTTTTGTCTAACATCTTTAAAACTATCTGCAAAAGCACTTATAGGCTGTAATACTATTAAAAGAGCAATCAGCAAGCTTAAATATTTTTTCATCTAATCACTCTCCTTAAAAATGAGTATATCACTTTTTTTAGTCTTAATATATTAAATATTTTCAATGTAATATAACTGTAAAGATAATCTAAGCTAGTTATATATAATTGATTTAAAAGGCCAGACTTAGAGGATAAAGGTTTTTAGAGCCTTATCCGCCTATTGACTTTATAGTGATAGAGGAATATAATAATAATTGATTAAATATTAAAAAAAGGTTAGTTTCTATCCTTTTTTTAGGTAGAAGTTTTTAAAACGGGATTTGAGAATGTTAAATAAAAGGGGGAATTTAAATGAAAAAAGTCTTATTACTTATACTCTCATTAGTTCTTGTTATGGGAACACTTGCAGGTTGTGGCCAAGGGGCAGATGCTCCAGCAGATGAACCTGATGTTGTTAGAATAGGTGTATTTGAACCTATGACAGGAGTAAATGCTGCAGGTGGAGAAATGACTGTTGAAGGTATCAAACTTGCACATGAGAAAAAAGGCGAAGTACTTGGTAGGGAAGTTGAAATCTTTATTGTAGACAATAAATCAGATAAAGTTGAGTCTGCAAATGCAGTTTCTAAACTTATTGAGCAAGATAAAGTTGTAGCGATTATAGGTTCTTATGGTTCTTCACTTTCTATGGCAGCTGGAGATATCGTAAAAAATGAACAAATTCCTGCTGTTGGTTGTTCTCCTACTAATCCACTAGTAACACTGGATAACGACTTCTACTTTAGAGTTTGCTTTATAGACCCATTCCAAGGAACTGTAATGGCTAATTATGCATTTAATGATCTTGGGGCAAAGACAGCGGCAATAATTCAAGATGTTCAACAAGACTATTCTGTCGGCCTTAGTAAATATTTTGTAGATGCTTTTACAGAGTTAACTGGCTCAAGTGATAGTATAGTTTCTACTCTTTCTTATAACACAGGAGACCAAGACTTTACAGCACAGCTTACAAGTGTAAAATCATTAAACCCTGATGTTATATTCGCGCCTGGTAACTATGGCGAATCTGCATTGTTGATTAAGCAAGCTAGAGATTTAGGTATGGATCTTCCAATACTTGGTGGAGACACTTGGGAAGCTCCAGAATTTTTATCAATAGGTGGAGATGCTGTTGAAGGAGCTGTATTCTCAACACACTTTACTGCTGAGGCTCCTGTAACTAATGTTTCAGAAATATTTTTAGAGGAATATAAAGAAAAGTTTAACAAAGATGCTAATGCATTCGCAGCTTTAGGATATGATGCTTATATGTTGATATTAGATGCAATTGAAAGGGCTGATTCAGCTGATCCAATAGAAATTCAAAAAGAATTGGCTGCAACTAACGGCTTTGTAGGCTCAACAGGAAATATCACCCTTGATGCAAATGGCGATGCTGTTAAATCAGCGGTTATTAATAAGGTTGTTGATGGGTCCTTTAAATATCTTACAACTGTAGAACCATACTAATTAATTTCCCTCTCCCTTAAGGGGGAGGGATTATTTTTTTAATGCAGATACAAAAGCGTTTGGGGGGAAATTTATGGAGTTTAAAGAGTTTATGCAACACTTGGTAAATGGCACTTCCTTGGGAAGTTTATATGCCTTAATTGCCATTGGCTATACTATGGTTTATGGGATACTCAGACTTATAAACTTTGCACATGGTGATATTTTTATGCTTGGTGCATATATTACATATTATGGTATGACATACACTCCACTTCCTTGGTGGCTGGTATTTATTTTATCTGCTGTAATTACAGGAGGCACAGGGGTTTTGCTTGAGAAATTAGCATATAAGCCACTTAGAGAATCGCCACGTATTATGATTTTAATATCAGCAATAGGAGCGTCATTTTTATTGCAAAACTTAGGGATTTTAGTATTCGGCGGAAGGCCCAAAGCATTTCCAATTCCTGATGTTTTAAATAAAACTCTTGTAATTGGAGGGATATCAGTTTCTTTAGTTTCTGTAATTATTCCTATTATTACAATTATTTTATTGGTGGGATTAACATTTATTATTCAAAAGACAAAAACTGGCATGGCAATGAGAGCCCTATCTAAAGATTACGAAGTTGCTAGCCTAATGGGGATTGATATAAATAGAGTTATTTCATTTACATTTTTTATAGGTTCATTTCTAGCAGCCGTTGGGGGCATCCTATGGGGAACAAAGTATCCTCAACTCTTGCCTTTAATGGGAGTCATTCCTGGACTAAAGTGTTTTATAGCGGCTGTAATAGGGGGTATAGGGAATATTACAGGTGCTGTAATAGGTGGATTTATATTGGGACTTGGGGAAATAATGCTAATAGCATTTTTACCAGCCCTAACCGGATATAGAGATGCATTTTCATTTGTCTTATTGATAATAATATTACTTGTTAAGCCTACTGGAATTATGGGTCAGAAAATGACGGAGAAGGTGTAATTATGAAGAATACAAATAATAAAAACCTTATAAAACAAGTTGTTATTGTGTTAGGTCTTTTAGCAATATTATTGGCTATAAACTTATTTATGGATAGTTATAAAATTAGGATTATAAATTTATCCCTAATATATATAGTGCTGGGTTTAAGTATGAACCTTATAAATGGCTTTACTGGACTGTTTTCACTTGGACATGCTGGATTTATGGCAATAGGTGCATATACTACTGCTCTATTAACGATTCCGCCACAGATGAAGGAAGTAAACTTTTATATGAAACCAATTGTTCCTTTTTTACTAAATATAAATATTCCATTTGTATTTGCCCTCCTTATAGGAGGATTAATGGCTGCAATATTTGGATTTTTAATAGGTGCCCCAGTTTTAAAATTAACTGATGATTACTTAGCAATTGCAACTCTTGGATTTTCAGAAATTATAAGGGTTGTAATTATAAATTTACAGTCAGTAACAAATGGAGCTCTTGGCCTAAAAGGTATCCCGCAGATTAAAAATATTTTTATAGCGAGATTATTCCATGTTAAGCCGCAGATAAATCTGCTTTGGGCAGGGGTCTCTGCCATTATAACGGTCTATTTAATGATTAGACTTATGAAAGGAAGCTATGGAAAGGCCCTTCAAGCTATAAGAGAAGATGAGATAGCAGCAAGGTCTATGGGAGTTAATTTGTTTAAGCATAAGGTTATGAGTTTTACATTGGGGTCATTTCTTGCTGGTATCGGTGGAGGACTTTTAGCAGTATCACTGGGAACTATTGACCCAACACTATTTAAATTTGCATTGACCTTTAATATACTACTTATAGTAGTTTTAGGCGGTATGGGAAATATAAAAGGAACTATCTTTGCAGCAATAATAGTTACAATAGCTATGGAGGGGTTAAGATTTTTGGATCAGGCTATGGACTTTGGTTTCTTAGTAACTCCAGCCCTACCTGGACTTAGAATGGTAGTATTCTCATTAATCCTAATGATGGTTATTATTTTTAAAAAGGACAATATCTTCCTTACAGCTTACACGAAAGTGAGGGGTCGATATGCTAAACATTAACAATATTACAATGAAATTTGGCGGTGTAGTGGCTGTTAATGATTTTCAAGCCCATATCGATAAGGGTGAAATTGTAGGACTTATCGGACCAAATGGGGCTGGAAAGACTACTGTATTTAATGTGGTAACTGGAGTTTATACACCTACTACTGGGACAATTCAAGTTAAGCTAGATAAAGAGCTTGTGGATATAACAGGTATGAGACCAGATAAAATTGCAAAATTAGGAGTTTGTAGAACATTCCAAAATATAAGACTTTTTAAGGGACTTTCGGTAGAAGACAATGTCTTTATTGGCAACCACTTAAGACTTAAAGAAGGTATGTTATCTTCTGTTATTAGAAGTCCAGGCTATGTGCATTCAGAAAGAGAGATGTTGGAAAAATCTCATTACCTTCTCAATAAAGTTGGACTTTATGAGTTGAGAAATGAAAAAGCATTTTCTCTGCCTTATGGACAACAAAGAAGACTTGAGATAGCTAGGGCAATTGCAACAGATCCTAAATTACTTCTTTTAGATGAGCCTGCAGCTGGGATGAATCCGCAGGAAACCAATGATTTAATGGAATTTATCAAAGAGGTTAAGGATGAATTTGACCTTACAATATTTTTAATTGAACACCATATGGAAGTTGTTATGGGTATAAGTGATAGGATTTATGTTCTTGACCATGGTGTTTTAATTGCCGAAGGCAATCCTCACGATATCCAGAACAACCAAAGGGTAATTGAAGCCTATCTGGGGGTGGAATAATGCTTTTAATAAACGATCTACATGTAAGCTATGGAGGCATTAAGGCTCTTAGGGGCATCACCTTAAGGATTGAAGATAATAAAATCGTAACCCTAATTGGTGCAAATGGAGCAGGAAAATCTTCGACACTTAGGGCTATTATGAATTTAGTTAAAAAAGAATCGGGCAAAGTCTACTTTGACGATGAAGATATAACGGATTTTAAAACTATGGATATAGTAAAAAAAGGAATAGTTCTTTCGCCTGAGGGTAGAAGGGTTTTCTCAAACTTAACCGTTGAAGAAAATCTTATACTTGGAGCTTATACTATAAAGGATAAGTCTAGAGTTGAAAAACAAATGGAAAATATTTATGAAATATTTCCAATACTTAAGGAAAGGTTTTGGCAAAAGTCAGGTACGCTTTCTGGTGGCGAGCAACAAATGCTTGCGGTTGGAAGAGCCCTTATGGCAAAACCAAAAGTGCTTATGCTTGATGAACCATCCCTGGGATTAGCCCCTCTTTTAGTCAAAGATATATTTGATATAATTGAGGAAATCCACAGTCAGGGCAATACAATCCTTTTAGTAGAACAAAATGCAAAAAAAGCACTAGAGGTTGCAGATTATGGCTATGTACTTGAAACTGGAAACTTGGTATTAGAAGGAGAAGGAAGAGAGCTCTTAAATGATGAAAAAGTAAAGGCTGCTTACCTTGGTGAAGCAAAATAAAATTATTGCAGGGTCAATAAAATTTATTTAAAACCCCTCTCAAATGGGTATAGTAAGTCTATAAGAGGGGGGTGTTTTTTTATGAAAACATATAAAGCTAGTATTCTTATTTTAGTGATAATACTATTAATTTCTAGTACTGCATTTGCATCAATGGAAGATAAATTAATAGGACACTGGGCAAAGGATACAATAAATAAAGAATTTTTAAGTTACTATTTTCCTTATCTTGCCAGAGATGGTTTTAATGAATTTAATCCAAATATGCCTAAGGATAGGAATAGATTTGCATTATCCACTGCTTCGCTTTTTAAAGCAAAAGGATATAGTGTCTCAGGTATGGAAAATCCAGGAGAATTAAGCAGAAAGGAAATGCTTAGAATAATTGGCTCTAGACTTAAAAAAATAGGGGTTACTCCTGATAGGAGTTATAACTTAGAATTTGTAGATATTCAGAGCTTATCCACAGAATTGAAAGACTATCTAAAGATTCTTAACAAGGAAGCTATTGTACTTGGTGTCGGTGGCTCTAGATTTAGTCCTGATAGGAAGCTTACCCAAGCAGAAGCAGTTGTGCTGCTTCAAAGGCTTGAAAGTTTCTTAGATAGATTAAATAAGGTTAATTTTGTTACTAAGGGTGTAGAAAGTAGCTACAACAATAAAGAAGAATTAATTACAACTATTAATGAATCTAATGTAGTATTATCAATAACAAAACAATTTCCAACACCAGGCTATTCACTTTTGGTAAAGGAAATTTTAAGGGAAGGAACTACTTTTAAGGTTTATCTGGAAACTCAGAAACCACCAGCCGATTCAATCCAACCACAGGTAATAACTTATAAGACAATTAAGATTGAGATTGATAAAAATGAACTTGGTCAAGGACCATATAATTTTGTAGTAGAGGGATTTGTGGAGT
>CAZRXS010000051.1:0-9604 GCA_964604145.1 uncultured Gudongella sp.
ATCAATTATTTGCTACTATTGATTATTTGCTACTACTTTTATCGTTCTTTTAATTAGAGAACTTTTTGTTGAAGAATTTTATAAAAGCCTAGTTTATAATAATTCTTTAGAATCATTTTTTATAAAACGCAAACTTTCTATTAACGCAAAGTTAGTAGCTCTTTCAATAATAGCTTTTCTATCTCCATTGAAAATCATTTTGTGTATTTTATGTCTATTGTTAGTCATTATACATATATAAACTAGGCCTGTATTTTTAGATTCTTCTACAGGGCTAGCATAGCCTGTGGTAGATATAACTAAGTCAACTCCAGACTTTTCTAGTAGTCCTTTTGCCATTGCAAAGGCTACTTCTTGACTAACCACTCCATATTTTTCAATTAAAAAAGGATCAACATTTAATTCATCTTCTTTAGAGTTATTTGAATAAGTAACGATAGCTCTATCAAATACTTGTGAAGCACCTTCTATAGAAGTTAATCTTTTGGATATATTTCCTCCTGTGCAAGACTCGCATACAGCTAACTTTAAGTTTCTTAACTTTAAATTATCTAGTAATGTTTCTTCAAGAGTTTTATCATCGTATCCAAAAATATAATCACCAATTTTAGACTTAATTCTTTCTACTATTAAATTTGATGTTTTATTTAATTCTTCTATATCTAAACCTCTTCCAATCACTTTAATTTCAATATAGCCAGTGCTTGCATAGGTTGTTATTGTAAACTTTGGCATATATATATCTAGAGATTTTAGATCAGTTTCTAAACTAGATTCTCCAATTCCAGAGACATTAATTGATTTTACTACTATATTAAAATTATCTTTAATTAAATCATACACATACTCGTCAAACATAGGTTTAAGTTCATGTGGTGGCCCAGGCATAAGTATTATTTTTTTATCTTTGTACTTTATAAAAACTCCTGGTGCTGTACCTCTTGCGTTTGGTATAAACTCAGCTCCAGAAGGTTTCATAGCTTGTTTTAAATTGTTTTTTGTCATTTTCCTGTTAGAATAGGCAAAATAATTTTTCAGATGTTCTTGCATATCGATATCTAATATCAAAGGTTTATTTATAACATTTGAGACTGCTTCTTTGGTTAGATCATCATCAGTTGGTCCTAAACCCCCAGTTAAAATTATAATATCTGCCCTATCTAAGGCTATTTTAATAGCACTTTCTAACCTCTTGTAGTCATCATCTACTGAAGTATGGTAGTGAGTTTCTATACCCATTCCCATAAGCTTTTTTGATAAATATACCGCATTAGTATTGATTATACTTCCAAGAATTATTTCAGTACCAACAGTAATTATTTCAGCTTGCATTATAACATCTCCATTAAATATTTTTTATTTTTAAAGCGTGCATATTTTTAAGAATATAATCTACCCCTGAAATAATTGTAAGTAGTAAAGAGAGATACAAAACGATTATATCAGCGGGAAATCCAATAAAGTTAAAAGGAAAGTTGTTTATTAACAATAGTGCAATAGCTACAATTTGAGATATAGTTTTTAATTTACCCCAATTACTTGCTGCTATCGTAATTCCTTCAGAAGCTGCTATTGTTCTAAACCCTGTTATGGTAAACTCGCGAGCAATGACTACAATTACTATCCAAGCGGGGACTTTACCAGTTCCTACAAGTAAAATAAGTGCAGCTGAAGTAAGTACTTTATCTGCAAGCGGATCTGCAAATTTACCAAAGTTAGTGACTAAATTTCTACTTCTTGCAATATAGCCATCCAAAGAATCTGTAAGCGCAGCAAAGATAAAAATAGCTGCTGAGATGTAAGTTGTTCCTGGACTTTCCAAATAAAACACTAATATAAAAACAGGAACTAAAAAAACTCTAAACAATGTAATTTTATTTGCTAGATTCATAAACTACATCTCCAATCAAATCGTATTCCATGTATTCCTTAATCCATACATTATAAAACTTTCCAATTTCTAAGTCTTTTTCTGAATTAACATATACACCACCATCAATATCCGGACTATCCATATAGCTTCGGCCTAAGTATAGACCGTCTTCTACAAATTCTTCAATTAATACACTTAGTTTTAACCCAACTTTATTCTTCATAAGAGTTTCAGATATATCTTTTTGCAATTCCATTATTTTATCTATTCTTTCTTGTTTTAAAGTCTTAGCGATTTGATTTTTCATTCCATATGCAGGAGTATCTTCTTCTCTAGAATATGAAAAAACGCCAAGTTTGTCGAATTTAACATTCTCAATAAATTTATATAATTCATTAAAATCTTCTTCAGTTTCGCCTGGAAATCCTAAAATAAATGTTGTTCTAAGAATAATATCGGGTATTTCTTTTCGAAGTTTGTTAATTAAATTTTCTATATCTTCTTTATTAGTTCTTCGATTCATGGCTTTTAAAATAGTATTACTAATATGTTGAAGAGGTATATCTAAATAATGTGCAACCTTTTTATTTCTTTTTATACTTTCAATAAGTTTATCGTCAATATGATCAGGATATAGGTATAACAATCTTATAATTCTAATCTGATCTATATCATTAATCATATCTAATAGTTTATATAATGAATATTCCCCATATAAATCAATACCATAGTCTGAAGTATTTTGGGCTATAAGAATTATTTCCTTTACTCCCCTATTAGCTAGAGATTTTATTTCACTTATAATATCTTCAAATTTTCTGCTTCTGTGTTTCCCTCTTAATTTTGGAATTATACAATAAGTGCAAAGATTGTCACATCCTTCAGAAATCCTTACATAAGCTGTCTTAGATTGAGTAAATCTTTCCACCTCTTCTATATAATTACTGTTAATATCTTCATTTTTGATAATCTTATGAAAGTTTGAACTTTCTAATAAAATATCATTTAAGTCTCTAATATTCCCAGTTCCCATAATGGCATCAACTTCTGGAATTTCTTCTATAAGTTCCTGTGCATATCTTTGTGCAAGACAGCCTGCTAAAACCAATTTCTCTAAATTTCCTATTGTTTTATACTTAGACATTTCAAAAATGGCATCAATTGATTCTTCTTTTGCATCCTCGATAAAGCCGCATGTATTAACTATAATAATATTTGCATTTTCAGGATTTGTCGTATAATCGAAATTTTCTTTATCCAAGATACTTCTCATAATTTCTGAATCTACTTCATTTTTTGAACAACCTAATGTTTCTATATAAACAGTTTTTCTTGGCAAAATATCTCTCCTAATTTTCATTTATGTCATCTTCACTTATAAGCACTTTTCTAGGTTTGCTTCCTTCAAAGCCACCGACAATCCCTCTGAGTTCCATTTCATCTATAATTCTAGCGGCTCTAGCATAGCCTATACGCAACCTTCTTTGAAGTAAGGATATAGATGCCACCCCTTCATTTACAACTAGTCTTACGGCCTCTGGTAAAAGTTCATCGGATTCTGATGCATTTATTTGCTTGTTGTTTTGTACGATTTCTATAATTTCTTCGTCGTATTGCGATAAATGTTGTTTTTGAAGAAATGAAACAACATTTTCCACCTCATGATTGGAAATAAATGCTCCTTGTAGTCTAACAGGTTTTGGATAGCTAGATGGATAAAAAAGCATATCCCCATGGCCTAAAAGTTTTTCTGCACCTGACATATCTAGTATTGTCCTTGAATCAACTTGTGATGAAACAGCAAAGCTTATTCTTGAAGGAATATTAGCTTTGATAGTACCTGTTATTACATCTACAGAAGGTCTTTGTGTAGCAACTATAAGGTACATCCCTGCAGCCCTGGCCATTTGTGCAAGTCTTGTTATATAATCTTCTACTTCTTGAGCTGCAACCATCATTAAGTCTGCAAGTTCATCTATTATAATTACTATTTTAGGCATATTATCGTCTTTTTTGTCTGTTTTTTCATTATATGACTGAATATCTCTAACATTGTTTTTAGCAAACAATTTATATCTTTTTTCCATCTCTCCAACAGCCCAGTTAAGAGCATATGCTGATCGTTTAGCATCAGTTACTACTGGTATTAAAAGATGAGGAATTCCATTATATACACTTAGTTCTACAACTTTAGGGTCAATTAGGAGCAATTTCACATCATCAGGTGAGCTCTTAAAAATTAAACTCATGATAATTGTATTGATACAGACACTCTTTCCTGAACCTGTGGCACCTGCAATTAATAAGTGGGGCATCTTATCTATAGTAGAAACTAATACTTTACCAGAGATGTCCTTGCCCAATGCTAGTGGAATATCAGATTTAATATTATTATACTCCTTTGAAGTTATCAATTCTTTAAATAAAACCATATCCTTTATTTTGTTTGGCACCTCTATCCCAACAGCAGCTTTTCCCGGTATTGGAGCTTCTATTCTAATATCAGGTGAAGCAAGACTTAAAGATATATTGTCTTGTAAGGAAACTATCCTGCTTAACTTTATTCCTGGTGCAGGAGATAGCTCATAACAGGTAATTGATGGTCCAACATTGATATGGGATACAGTAGCTTCTATACCAAAGTTTTTCATAGTTTCTTCAATGACCCTTGCATTGTTTATTACTTCTTTCTTATCGCTTCTATCATTCTTTATTTTTGATGAAGCCAAAATGTTTAGGGGAGGAACACGGTATGGTGTCTTTTGAACTTTTTCTTGTTCGTATTTAATTTCACCATCCATAGTTTTTGATTCTTTTATAACTTGTTTTTCTTCTAGTTTAATAGGGGTAACTTTTGAAGGGGCAGTGTAATCAGTTATTTGAATTTGAGTGTTCTTGTTATTGTTGTATTCTGGATCGACATTCCTAGAAATAGATTTTTCTTGTTTGGATTCCCTATTTACAATATTTGGGGTAATGTTTTTAGCTTTTGATAAAACTTCTTTTATAGTTAAATTAGTTACTACAAGTAGACTTACCATAATTGAGAAAGCTAAAACAATATAAGTGCCAATTGAACCAAATAACCTGTATAAGAAAAATCCAAAAAAACTGCCAAGAACCCCTCCCCCTCTATTAGCTCTGGAGAGTTCTAGTCCGCTTTTCATTCTTTCAATCAAACTTAAATCAATAGTATTGATACCATCTAATATAACAATAAAACTCGTAAATACCACTAATAGGGAAATAATAACTCTAAGCTGTATTTTGTCAAAACGATTTAATAGTAAAGTTATACCTGTTGCTAAGATAAATAATGGGAAGAAATAAGCACCAAATCCCATTAGTGAAAATATGGTCCCATTGATAATATTTCCGACTATTCCCATTCTCATGCTAAATAAACTAAACAACACAATAATACCAATAGCTATTGTCATTATTGCAACAATATCTGTATTAAGTTTTGATTTAGCAATATTCTTTTTAGCAGGCTTCTTTGTTTTGTTTTTTTTAATTTTATTCACTTTATCACCTAACTTTACTTTATAAGTTGAGTTATTGTTATAAACGCTCCTAATATCCATAAGTAATATGAAAAATAATGCAATTTATTTTTATTTAATATTTTAATTAAAGCTTTTATTGATAAAACACCTACTATACATGACAATACTACTCCAATAATTAGTGAAAAATTAATAACTGCATTTGCTTTTCCTCTTGATACTTTTATAAGACCAAGCAAAACTGCCCCCAAAGTAGCAGGTAAAGCCAAAAGAAATGAAAATTCAGTTGCAAGTGGTTTTTTTAATCCTCTAAAAAGTCCCATAACAATAGTAGAACCTGACCTAGATATTCCAGGTACAATTGCTAGTCCTTGAAATGTACCTATTAAGATAGAATCCAAAAAAGTCATATCTTTTACATCTTTAAAAGTCTTGCTTTTTTTCTCTGCAATCCACAATAACATTCCAGTAATTATAAAGGATATGCCTATTGGCAATAAAGAAGTATACAAGGATTCGAAAAAATCTTCAAAGCTTAAGCCTATAATAGCTGTTGGTACGGACCCAGCAATTATCAGTAGACCGAGTTTTTGATGTTTGGTTAGTTTCTGTCTTTTGCGCTTTAAAATATTTACAATTAATTTAATAAAATCAATTACTATTAACTTAATATCTTTAAAATAAACTATTATAATAGAGATTAAAGTGCCTAAATGTAACATTTCTGTAAAAAAGAGATTGCCCTCAGTTATTCCAAAGAATGACTGCAAAACTGCTAGATGTCCAGAGCTACTTATGGGCAAAAACTCTGTTACACCTTGAACGATTCCTAATATTACTGCTTCAAGAAAATTCAAAATTAAATCCTCCTTTAGTCCAGCTACACTCTGATTATAACATATTTATAAGTTAGTTATCATAAAATAACAGAAAATAGGCATAACCTTTTGGTTATGCCTAGATAAAGATTTATTTATTCTTGCCCTGTGTGCCCAAAACCACCAGCACCTCTTTTTGTCTTATCCAAGGATTCTACTGTTTCAAAATCTATCTTTTCATATTTTATCAGTACCAATTGAGCGATTCTATCTCCAGGGTTTATTATAAAAGCTTCTTTACCAAGATTTATTAAAATAACTTTTATTTCACCCCTATAATCGCTATCGATAGTTCCTATTCCATTTGCAAGTGAGATACCATGGTTTATGGCAAGTCCGCTTCTGCCTCTTACTTGAGCTTCGTATCCTTTGGGTACTTCAATAAATATTCCTGTAGGAACTAGAAATCGATCTAAGGGATTTAAAATTATAGGTGCATCTACATTGGCCATTAAGTCAACTCCAGATGAACCGCTTGTCTTATATTCAGGTAATTTGTGATTACTTTTATTTACTACTTTTACTTTCATCAAATTCCTCCTTGGGCAGTAAAATATTTGCAAGATCCTTTATTAGCTTATTTTCATTGTTTATTTTGCTTACACATACTATATCGAAATATTTAGTTATAAAACCTGTTACATCATTTAATAAGTAGCTTTAATTTGATTTTAAAAAAACAACATGAACCAAATCGGCCCATGTGATTTTTTTATTTATCTTTTTTCTTTGATTCATCTGTAAGCAGAGCTTTTCGAGAAAGATTGATTCGGCCTTGTTTGTCTATTTCCATAACCTTAACCATTACTTCGTCTCCTACTTTAAGCACATCTTCTACTTTATTTACTCTTTCTTTTGCTAATTGAGAAATATGAACCAAACCTTCCTTGCCATTTAAAACTTCAACAAAAGCGCCGAAGTTCATTATTTTCGTAACCTTACCTAGATAAACTTCCCCTGCTTCTACTTCTTTAACTATATTTAAAATCATTTCTATGGCTTTTTTACTTCCCTCTCCATCATTTGATACAATGGCTACCTTACCGTTATCGTCAATATCTATCTTTACACCAGTTTCATCAATTATTTTATTTATAACCTTGCCCCCTGGACCAATAATATCTCTAATTTTATCTGGATGGATCTGAAGAGTCTGAATCCTTGGAGCATACATTGAAAGCTCTTTACGTGGTTCAGAAATAGCTTCGTTTACCTTATCTAAGATATAAAGCCTTGCTGTTTTAGCTTTTTCTAATGCTTCTTTTAAAACAGATTCATCTATGCCAGCTATTTTAATATCCATTTGCATAGCAGTTATTCCCTCTTTTGTTCCAGCGACTTTAAAGTCCATATCTCCAAGATGGTCTTCTAAACCTTGGATATCTGTTAAAATGGCGACTTTATCTTTATGTTTTATTAATCCCATTGCAATTCCTGCCACAGGAGCTTTTATAGGTACTCCAGCATCCATTAAAGCAAGGGTACTGCCACAAACACTTGCCATTGATGATGAACCATTTGAACTAAGGACTTCAGAAACTAGTCTTAGTGTGTATGGAAAATCTTCTTCTGAAGGAAGTACCGGTTCTAAAGCTTTTGCTGCAAGCGCTCCATGGCCAATTTCTCTTCTTCCAGGTCCTCTCATAGGTCTTGTTTCACCAACAGAATATGGCGGGAAGTTGTAATGATGCATAAATCTTTTTGACTCGTCATCGCCAATTCCATCAATTATTTGAACATCTCCAGAAGCTCCTAATGTAGCAATGGTGAGAACTTGAGTTTGGCCTCTTTTAAATAGTCCTGAACCATGAACTCTAGGCAATAAACCTACTTCAGAACTGATATCTCTTATTTGATCTAATTCTCTATTATCTGGTCTTTTACCTTCAAAAGCGATTTGTTTTCGCACGATATTTTTAACTATATCATCCATTACTGATTTTATATCTTTTTCTTTTTCTGGATATAGTAATAGTAAACTTTCTAGTGTTTCCTCTTTAACAGTTGAAACTTTATTTTCTCTTTCTACCTTATCTTCAGTGTTAAGTGCTTCTGCAAGTTTTTGTTCGGAAAGTTCAATTGTTTTTATTTCAACTTCAGGGTCAGGATTAATTAATTTAACTTCTACTTTTTCCTTTCCACATTCAACAACCATAGTTTCAATAAAATCACAAATATTCTTTATCTCATCATGAGCTTTAAGAATTGCTTTTAATATTGTCTCTTCTGCTAATAAGTTGGCACCAGCCTCTACCATCATAACTGCATCTTTTGTACCAGAAACTACTAGATTTAAATCAGATATATCTCTTTGTGCACTATCTGGGTTAATTATTAGTTCTCCATCTACCAAACCTACCATAACTGATGCTGTTGGTCCGTTAAAGGGTATATCAGAAATAGAAAGTGAAATTGATGATCCTATCATTGCAGCTATTTCAGGACTATTGTCTTGATCAACTGATAGCACCGTAGCTACAACTTGCACATCATTTCTAAAACCCTCTGGGAATAAAGGTCTAATAGGTCTGTCTATTAATCTAGATGTTAAAATTGCTTTTTCACTTGGCCTACCCTCTCGTTTTATAAATCCACCAGGGATTTTACCAACTGAATATAGTTTTTCTTCATAATCGCAACTTAATGGAAAAAAATCTATTCCTTCTCTTGGTTTTTTTGATTGAGTTGCTGTAACCATAGTAACAGTATCCCCATATTGCACTATGCAAGCGCCACCAGCTTGCTCAGCCACTTTACCCAAAGTTACAATAAGATCTCTTCCTGCTAATTTATAGTGAAATTTTTTCTCCATAAAATACCTCCTTGTTCTTAATTTATTAAATACCATCTAAAATCAATAGAGCGGGGAAATCCCGCTCTAATTAACTTCTAATTCTTCGCACTTCTAATGCCTAGTTTTTCAATTAAAGAACGATATCTCTCAATATCCTTTTTTTGCAAATATCTCAGTAAGTTTCTTCTTGTACCAACCATTTTTAGAAGTCCTCTTCTTGAGTGATGGTCCTCCTTATGAGTTTTCAAGTGCTCATTAACAGAATTAATTCTGTGAGTCAATAAAGCTATTTGAACTTCTGGTGACCCTGTGTCGCCTTCATGAAGTTTATACCCCTCCATGATATTATCTTTTTCTTCTTTTGTTAACAATTTAATACACCTCCATATTTTTCATCTACACCATTAGCTATGCACTCGCTGAGGTACGATTAGCATGGCTAAGGTAATCTTTAACATTTAAAGTTTATCATATTTTATTAAGATTGTAAATCTGAATTTTTTTGAACATAGCTTATATCACGATGCATTTGTTCAATTAGCATTTCTAC
>CAZRXS010000052.1:0-9471 GCA_964604145.1 uncultured Gudongella sp.
AATTTAAAAATGAGCTTCTATTTTCTTAAATATATTTTCCCATGAAAACTTTACAATATCCTCATTAAGGTGTGCATATTTATTATACCCTCTATTGTAAGTATTAATCTGTTTTCTTATTGATTTTTCTAAGTTGTTTTTATAGAGATTGTATTCCCTATCCAAAGGTTCATCTAAATTCTTCATCTTAGGTAATGGCACAAACTTAATTATTCCAGATTCACTAATTTTTTTCCCTAAAAATTCTTTTATTCCTCCGACATCTGTAACCACACATAATAATTCACTAGCTAATGCCTCTAATGTTACTAGCGATAATCCTTCATAATACGATGGAAGTATAAAAATATCTGACTCTCTAAAAATATTTCCCAATTCCTTTTGGGGAACAGCTCCTGTAAAATGCACTCCAGTATTTTTCCCCAAGGCTATTATTTCATCCCTTTCCTCTCCAAAACCACTGCCCACGATAGTTAATTCTAGGTCATACTCTTTCAAGAGTTTAGTGTAGACTTCTAATAGTGGTATTAGTCCTTTTGCATAACTCAACTTCCCAGCATACACCAATTTTATCTCTTTAGACCTATTTTTGTTTTTCGGCGGATAAAAAAATCTTTCATTATACCCACTACCCACTGTATGTATTTTATCTTTGTCAATTTTATATAAATCTATTATATCTAAGACTTGTTCTTCTGTAAGTGCAAATACTCCATCCAAATCTTTAAAACTCTCTATCAATCTTTTCCTAAAAAAATATATCCTTTGAAATTGTCTTATATCTGTTCCATGACATACTACATATGCTTTCGCATCCATTTTTTGTTCACATACTATAGCAGTTGCAAGCCATAAGTGATGACAAAGAATTATATCAGGTTGAAATTCTTTAAGTGCCTTTTCTAACTTAGACTTAAATACTCTTTCCCACATTTTTAGATGCGAATCGGAGATAGTCGAAAAAATGCTGCTTTCATATGGCATCTTATCGCTCATTCCTATTATTGGAAATGGAAGCTCTGGAGTATTAAATTCCACCATATCTATATAGTCTAGACTTGTATTTATATAGCTAAGTTCTGGCTGAATTGCACCTATTAATCCCTGTTTGTATCTACTTTTATCAGCTTCGTCCATCAAGGCCCTTAAGTATGTTCCACTTCCAGTCTTACCAGGATATTGAGATATTATATTTAAAATTTTCATAAGCCCTCCGTTGTTTTTTAGAAAAACAAAGTGACAGGGTTTAATCTACCACTAATAATTATTCTTCTATTGGTTTCATTGTTGGGAATAATAGTATATCTCTTATACTAGGCTGATCTGTATATAAAATAATCATTCTATCAATACCTATACCTAGTCCACCTGTTGGTGGCAAGCCAACTTCTATCGCATTAATAAAGTCAGTATCCATAGGGTGTGCCTCTTCATCCCCAGATTCTTTTTGTTTTTCTTGGTCTTCAAATCTTTTTCTTTGGTCAATTGGATCATTTAACTCTGAAAATGCATTAGCTAATTCCCATGTATTAATAAAGGCTTCAAATCTATTTGTAATTCTTGGATCATCTGGATTTCTTTTTGCTAATGGAGAAATCTCTACAGGATGTCCTGTAATAAAGATCGGTTGAATTAAATGCTGTTCTACGAACTCTTCAAACATTTCTGATATTATATGACCTCTTGTCATGCTGGGCTTTACTTCTAGTCCCTTTGCTTTTGCTATCTTCCTAGCTTCTTCATCTCTATCAATTTTGCTAAAGTCAACGCCAGTATATTTCTTAACAGCATCTGCCATATCCATTCTTTCCCATGGTGGTGTGATATCTATTTCTGTACCTTGATAGTTTATCTTTGTTGTTCCCAAAGTTTTTTCTGCAACATAGGCAAATAGATTCTCTGTTAATCTCATTATTTCTTCATAATCAACATATGCTTGGTATAATTCCATATTAGTAAACTCTGGATTATGTTTTGGGCTCATTCCTTCATTACGGAACATCCTTCCCATTTCATAAACTTTTTCAAACCCGCCTACAATCAACCTCTTTAAGTATAACTCGTTAGCGATCCTAAGATACATATCAATATCTAAAGCATTGTGATGAGTCGCAAAAGGTCTTGCATTCGCCCCACCTGCAACGGTCCCCAAAATAGGTGTTTCTACCTCTAGAAATCCTCTTTCATCCAAATACTCTCGTACAGCTTTTATAATTTTAGATCTTAAAATAAAGGTATCTTTTACTTCTGGATTTACAATAAGGTCTACATATCTTTGTCTATATCTTATATCTTGGTCTTTTAAACCATGAAATTTCTCTGGAAGGATTTGTAGAGATTTTGTAAGAAGGACTACCTTACTTGCTTTTACTGAGACTTCTCCTGTTTGGGTTTTAAAAACAGTGCCAGTTACTCCAACAATATCTCCAATATCTAAATAAGATAAATCTTCATATTCTTCCTCTCCAAGGTTGTCTTGTTTAGCAAAAATCTGTATCCTGCCGTCATTATCTTGTATGTCCATAAAGCTTACTTTACCATGTCCTCTTCTAGACATAATCCTACCTGAAACAGCTACTTCTTCTCCTTCTAATTTATCAAAATCTTCTTTTATAGTTTCGCTGTGGTGAGTATAGTCAAATTTTTCAATTAAAAATGGATTTTTACCTTTTTCTATCAATTTATTTAGTTTTTCTCGTCTAATTAAGAGCATTTCATTTAAGCTTTGTTCCCCTGTTTGCATGCAAGTACCTCCTTTTTTACCGTGCTATCTTTTGAATTCTATACTTTAAAACTCCATCTGGAACATTCACATCTACAACTTGGCCAGGCTTGCTACCTAAAAGTGCTCTACCCACAGGCGATTCATTTGAAATCTTACCATTATATGGATTAGCCTCTGCCGAACCTACAATTGTATATTCCATCTCTTCATTGTATTCTATATCAAGAACAACAACTTTTGAACCAATTCCAACTATTTCAGTAGGGATATCTTCCTCTTCTATAAGCATTGCATTTCTAAGAATGGATTCAATCTTTGCAATTCTTTCTTCTAATTTCGCTTGCTCATTTTTAGCTTGGTCATACTCCGGATTTTCACTGATATCGCCAAAGTCTAGTGCTTGTCTAATTCTTTCAGCAACTTCTTTTCTCTTAACTATCTTTGATTCTTCCAGCTCATTTTCAAGCTTTTCTAATCCCTCTCGAGTTAGAAATACCTCTTTTTCAGTCATAAAACTCTCTCCTTTAATTTAAATAAGGCTCTGTATTGAAGGCCCTATTTTCTTTGTGGTTAATATATATAGATTATGCGACATCAGTGTTGTATGCACCATATTATATTCAAGCTCCCCCCTGTTGTCAAGCTTTATGAAAATGATTTTTAATTACTGCTTTTAAGGTATTCATTATATTCTAAAAGAAGATTTTCAATCTCTTCTTTATCCTCCATTGTATTTATCTTATTTCTTATAGTATTTGATCCTTTTAATCCTTTTAAATATGGTGGTATATGTTTTCTCATTTCTCTTACACCTATTCTATCCCCTTTAATATCACATTCCAAACGAAGGTGGTGAATTATCATATGGATTATTTCTTCAAGACTTGGCTCTAAATCTTCTTCATCTTTTAACAATCGTAGGATTCTCTTAAATATCCACGGATTTCCTAAGGCCCCTCTAGCTATAGCAAGGCCGTCGCAAGCTGTTTGTTCGAGCATATGGATTGCATCTTTAGGGGTGAAGATGTCTCCATTACCTATTACCGGAATATTAACAGAAGCTTTAAGCTTCTTTATATAATCCCAATCTGCCTGTCCTGTATAAAACATATCCCTTGTCCTAGCATGAATAGTAATAGCTGAAATTCCTGTATCCTCCGCAATTTTCGCTATCTCTATGCCATTGATACTCTCTTTATCCCAACCCATGCGAATTTTAGCGGTTACTGGCTTTTGAGAAACCCTCACAACTTCTTCAAAAATACTAGCAACTAGCTTAGGATTTCTCATTAAAGCACTGCCTTCTCCATTTTTAACGATTTTAGGAGCTGGGCAACCTAAGTTTATATCAATCAAATCAATATCTTCTCTATTGTTTAAATTATTCTTAACAACCTCTGACATGATTTTGGGGTCTGATCCAAATATTTGCAACGCTACTGAACTTTCATTAGGATGAGTCTGGGTTAAAATATGAGTTTTGGGATCTTTATAATAAATCCCTTTGGCACTTACCATCTCTGTAACAAGAAGCCCTGCTCCCATTTCACTAACAATTTTCCTAAAAGCAATATCTGTAAATCCAGCCATAGGGGCTAAAATTAAATTATTATCTAATTTATGATCCTTAATTTTCATTTAATACCTCTTCTATAAAATTAAAAAGTAAGTAGCCAACCCACTTACTTCTTATTTCTCTCATATATTATCCTAAGTCCTTGTAAAGTTAAAAATCTATCGCTATATTGAATATATTTACTTTCACTCCCGATTAATGCTGTAAAACCACCTGTTGATACTATCTTAACTTCTTCTCTGTTTAGTTTCATCTCTTCTATCATCTTTTCAATAATAGCATCTACCATACCAATATATCCATAAACCAATCCAGATTGCATGCTTTCAATTGTATTTTTTCCTATTACTCTTTCTGGTTTTAATATCTCTACTTTTGGTAGTTTCGCTGTCCTTAAAAACAATGCTTCTGAAGATATTTTAATACCTGGCGCTATAACTCCTCCGCAGTACTCTCCCTCTTTATTTACAAAACAGAATGTATTAGCCGTACCAAAGTCAACTATTATAAGAGGACCTCCATATCTTTCGTATGCGGCAACTGCGTTTACTATTCTATCTGCGCCAACTTCTTTTGGATTGTCATATTTTATATTCATACCTGTTTTTACCCCAGGTCCAATAACTACTGGGTCTATATTAAAATATCTCTGGCTCATGGCTGGCAAAGTATGCATCAAGGTGGGAACCACTGAAGATATAATAATATCAGATACTTGGCTTCTATCAATCCCATTGTATTTGAATATTTGATCAAATAAGAGTCCATATTCATCAGATGTTCTATCTATATCAGAAGATATTCTCCAATCATATATAAGTTTTTTCCCTTCAAATCCACCAAATACAATATGTGTATTGCCTACATCTATAACTAATAGCATCTATTCACCCCTATTTCTCATCTTTCTCTTTTAAGCGCCACTACAACACTAGTAACTATTATTATTGCAATTATTGATTCTGGAATTCCATTTGTAACTCCTATTGCTACAATGGCTCTTAAGGCAAATTCTTTGCTCTGGCCTATAGCTTCTACAAATCTCTCACCAAATAAAAGATATATCATTGTCAATACCCCAACGGTATTAGTCATTGTACCTACTACAGTTGCAACAATAACATCCAATGCCTTTGATTTTAACTTTTTAGCTGTGAAATATATTATCGCATAAACTACAATAAGCAAGGCAATATTTATTAATACAGGCCATATACTTGTAAAAACTACAATGTTTTGATATATGCCATAAGCTAAATACGCTGTAATTATCACCCAAACAAGGTTTAATAATCTAAAAGTATTCTTTTGACCTAAATTACTTAACCCCTTATATGTGTAATAAGTAGTTATTCCTATTAAAACTCTTGGTAAAACTGATACCAAGGGGTTTAAAAATACAAAGCTAACAGGTGTTGGAGTTGTAATAGCTTGGTAAATACTAGATAGCCCAAAAATCAAGCCTACAAATGCCCCTACTATGGGCCCTTCTACAATTGCACCTATTATAACAGGTATATGCATTATAGTTGCTCTAGTAGGTCCTATAGGTATAAACCCTAATGGGGTTAGTCCCAGTACCACTGAAATTGCACCCAATACTCCTATAACCGCTAGTTTTCGTATATCTAATCTTTTCTTTTTTATCACTCTAATCCCTCCGCTCTAGTTCCTATGGATACTAGTCTTCTATCTTCTACCACTTAAAAATTCTCGTCTAATTCCAAAATTGGATATTAGCTTTTTACTCCACTATTATACATATTTTTTCCTGAGTTTACAATGATTCCCTAAAATAAATCTTTTTTAGCAAGGATTTCACCATAACTTTCAGCAGATTCAATAGCATTTATTATAGCTTTTTCAACGGCTTCTACAGCTAATATTGATACAATATTAATATCTGCATCTATTTTGTTAGTAGCCATTGTAAATATAGTATCTCCATCAACGGATGTATGCACTGGTCTAATAGTTCTGGCTAATCCATTATGGGCAAGAGATGCAATTTTATTTCCTTGTGCCTTGGTTAATTTTGCATTAGTAGCAAGAACACCTATTGTGGTATTTGTGTTTAAAAACTCTTTTTTTATCGCACCTGACTTTATAATATCTACTGTTGATAATAGTTTTTTATTTTGATAATCATATACTCCTGCAATTTGTTCAATATCTTGATAAACATCTCCAAAACTATTTACACAAATCATAGCAGAAACTACTAAATCTCCTAGAACTAAGCTAGCACTTCCCACTCCTGACTTCATAGCATTAGCTGGTCCCAAAATCTTGCCAACAGTCGCTCCAGTTCCACACCCTATACTTCCTTGCCTATTCTCTTTAGTGCTAGCATTTTTAGCTGCCAAGTAACCCATATTAAAATCTGGCCTTATTTTAGCACTTCCTATTGCAAGGTCAAATATAACTGCCGAAGCAACTATAGGTACTTTTGCCACACCCACATCAATTCCTATTCCTTTTTCTTCCAGGTACTTCATAGTACCAGATGCTGCATCTAGCCCAAAAGCAGATCCGCCAGTTAAAACTATAGCATGAACACGATCTACAGTTTTTTCTGCTCGAAAAAGATCTGTTTCTCTTGTACCAGGAGCTGATCCTCTTACATCTACTCCTCCTCTTGCACCATCTTCAAATATTACAACGCTACAACCTGTCATTGCATCTTTATTTTCTGCGTGTCCAACTTTTATTCCATCTACATCTGTTAAATATCCAGGATACATTAAAAACCTCCTTCTTCAATTCACAAATCACAAATCACAAATCACAATTGAAAGACAATTCACAATTCACAATTCACAAATCACAATTAAAAGATAATTCACAGTTCACAAATCACAATTCATTTATTCAATTCACAATTCACAATTCACAAATCACAATTAAAAGATTAAAAGATTAAAATAAAGATCCTTCGCTGCGCTCAGGATGACAGGAGTTCAATTCACAAATCAAAATTCACAATTAAAAGATTAAAGGATAAGATCCTCACGCTGCGCTCAGGATGACAAGCATTTTTCGGATAGACAGAGTCGTCTATCCCTACGATAAGATATATTTTATTCTTTTACCCACTCTTAGTTAACTAAAAACAACATCTCAAAAAGAGAGGCTGTATTTTTATTTATCCAAAGAACATTAAAAACATTCCAGCCGCAACAGTTGCACCAATAGCTCCAGCCACATTTGGTCCCATAGCATGCATTAAAAGGAAATTTCTTGGGTTAGCTTCTTGTCCTAACTTTTGAGAGACTCTTGCTGACATTGGTACTGCAGAAACTCCAGCTGACCCAATTAATGGATTTACTTTTCCACCTGAAAGCCTATACATCAGTTTGCCAAGAAGTACTCCAGATGCTGTTCCCATAGCAAAGGCTATAAGTCCTAGAACTATTATGCTTAATGTCTGAAGGTTCCAGAAGTTTTCTGCGCTTGCTGTCGCACCAATAGTTATTCCTAAAAGTATTGTTACTATATTCATTAATTCATTTTGTGCTGACTGTGACAATCTTTCTGTTACTTTGCACTCTCTAAATAAGTTCCCTAGCATTAGCATTCCAATTAATGGAGCTGATGAGGGTAGTAAAAAACTTGTAACCAGTGTAACCATAATTATAAAGAATATTTTTTCTCTCCTAGAAACTGGCCTAAGTTGCTCCATTACTACTGCACGCTCTTTTTTAGTTGTCAAAGCTCTCATAATTGGCGGCTGTATTATTGGAACTAGTGCCATATATGAATAAGCCGCTACCGCAACTGGTCCTATTAAGTGGGGGGCCAGTTTCGCTGTTAAGTAAAGCGCAGTTGGACCAGTTGCACCACCTATTATAGCTATACTTGCTGATTCTGGCCCTGTAAAACCTAATAATACTGCTCCTATAAATGTTATAAAAATTCCAAATTGAGTTGCTGCACCTAAAAGTAATGACTTTGGATTTGCTATTAATGGTCCAAAGTCAGTCATGGCTCCGATTCCCATAAAAATCAATGGTGGGTAGATTCCTAATTTTACCCCCTGATATAAGTAGTATAAAAGCCCTCCAAATTCTTTAGTCTTACTCACTAAATCCCCAGTAATCGGGTCTTTTATAATTTCAACTATTGGTTCTTTCATTAGATCTGCCCCGGGCAAGTTAGCTAGAAGAATCCCAAATGCAATTGGCACTAATACTAGTGGCTCAAAGCCTTTAGCTATAGCTAAATACAATAAGATTAAAGAAATTAAAATCATAATTATATGTCCATATTCCATAATTGCAAAACCTGTATTTTGCCAAAATTCAGCTATTATAGTTAACATTTCTTCCATCCTTTCTTCAAGGCTTAGTCTATAACTACTAGTTTGTCCCCTGTGTTTACTGCAGCTCCTTCTTGAGTTGCTATACTCCCTACTATACCGTCTTTAGGTGATAGTATTTCATTTTCCATCTTCATTGCCTCTAAAATAAGTAGTACATCTCCAGTCTTAACTTCTTGCCCTTCTTTTACTAATATCTTCCATATATTACCGGGCAATGGAGATTCAACCACTTCTGATTCTGTACTAGTAGTTGGTGTTTGAGATACGGGCTTTGGTGTTACTTTCGGTGCTTCTGTCACTGCCTTTGGTGGTGTAGATACTTCTTCAACCTCTACTTCATAAGTTTTATTATTAACAGTTATTATAAATTTTCTCATTTTTTTCGCCTCCCATATCTATAACTTCCTGTAAAAATGTTCTTGTTTTGATATTTCTCTCCACGCAGACGTATTATGATTTATTCTTTTTATACTTGTTATATTTATATTTGGTATATTAAAGCCCATACTTGCTACTATAGCTGCTGATATAACCGCTATTAATTCTTCTTTGTCCTCTAATTTCACTCCAACTTCATCCAATGCCAATAACTCTTCCTCTTCCTTTTTAGGAGTCTCTAATTGTTTTTTTACACTCTTTTTCCCTAGGTTTTTCAATAATCCTATCATCCAAGCTATCAAAGCTAGAACTGCAAATACTACAATCATACTCGTCACGGTAATCATCAGTGCTTCTGACATTGTAATTTTGTCACCCATTTATTTTCTCCCCTTACAGTGGCAGGTTGCCATGTTTTTTTGCTGGTCTGTTTTCTCTCTTTGTTTCTAGCATATCGAATGCACTTATTAA
>CAZRXS010000053.1:0-9271 GCA_964604145.1 uncultured Gudongella sp.
TGGTTTGGGACCATGGGGCCGGGGGTTCAAATCCTCTCACCCCGACCAGTTTAAATGAGTTAGCCGTAAAGGTTAACTCGTTTTTTATTGTTTTTTTGTAAGACTTATAGAAATTTTACCGACTTCTCACTGACTATTATAAAATCTTTTGTAATATTATATCTCTTTATCAGCTTTTCGTATGAAAAAAACATCCCTTTAAGAATATCTTATATTTAATTTTGAAATACTGTATTTTTTACTTTCAACCATACACCATACACAAAACCCATGGATATAATATACCAAGCGTTATCCATATAATTAACCAACCCAATATAGTCCATCCTATTAACTGCAACAAACTTCCATCAAAATATGATGTACTTGTTTTTACAATTCTATTGGTTTCATTGGTATTAATATCAAATTTACTGTCTCCTCTTTGTATAATACAGGTCATTTTTCTGCTTATTTACCTATATATTTAGAATATACTCAATATCTACCCTTTTTTTGAATTTATGAAATAAATTCTTTTCCCTAACTGATACTCTTTATCCTTATCCCTTTTTAGGTGCAATTTATTAATAGATAATAGTAAGATTACAATTCAATTTAATTGTACTATTATCATTTCTATATCTCTTAAAGCTAATGTATAAGCCACATAATAGATCCTTGATGCTTTATTGCTATCACATGTTCCATGTTCTACTAATAAATCATACAGCTTACTAATACCCTCTATATCCATACCATGCTTAGACTGTATTTCTCTTAATAGCTTTTTATCTACCTTGTCCTTTAGTATTATTCTATATCTCATATCATCAACTCCTCGTATTTATTATACCTTATTTATTAATATTTCCACATTAAAAAAGCATCCTTTCGAATGCCTTATTGTTCCATTTACTATTAATCAGTTCTTAGAAAATATCATCTCATTTAAATGCTATTAGTTTTTAACTTTCAAATGATTTAAATTCTTCTCTATGATGTAATCCAATCAGATTCTCTACTCCTACTGTGAAAATTATTCCTGTACCTGGTTTTTTAAGTTCACCAGCTTCCACCATTGCTTTCATTATGCTTTTATATTTCTCGATTTCTGTTAAAAGTATTATTATCTCTTTCGATGCTTCTACATGTATATTTAAAAATTTTTTAACTTCAGATTCGCCAGTTCCCCGACCATAAAATATAGTTGCACCAGCTGCTCCTGCTTTTTTTGCAGCCTCTACAACTTTATCCGCTCGACCTCTTTCAACTACTGCTATTATACACTTTATATCTATCATACTAGCACCTCCTAGAATTTAGTTAATATTCCTAAGACCATTACTGAAATCATAGCACCTATAGAGGTCAGCCCTACTATCCCAAAGCCAGCTAACAATGGATCCACACCTTGTATAACAGAAGCTAATCCTACTGCCAAGGCCATGTTTATGGGTATATTTACAGGTCCTGTTGTAGCACTTGCAGCATCAAATGCTATTGCCCCAAAAGGTTCTGGTGTAAAAAATATTAAAACTAATATTAATAATAATAATGGCACTACTACTTTTGCATAGGGAATATTTAATAATATTTTTCCTAAGCCTATAACCATTCCACCACCAAATCCTATAGCCACTCCATGAATTAATAACTTTTGAGTTATTGCTCCTGATGACAATTCTTCTACTTCTAAAGCTACTGCCTTAAGTCCAGGTTCTACCAATGTTGCAAAATACCCAATAATAAAGCCTATTAATAATATTGCCCATTTTCTATCTATAACCACTAAATTTCTTCCCATTGAATCCCCTAGAGGTATTAATGTCATGGTTGTTCCCTTTAAAAATAAATGTAGACCTAGCACTGAAAAAACGAATCCCAATGTAAATTCCTTTATATCGTGAATAGGTTTTTTAAGGATAACTATTTGAAACAAAGCTAAAATTGCTGTTAATGGTATTATGCTTTTCATGGTTCCCCACAAAGCTGATAAAACTCCCATTTCTTTCATCCATTCCACACCTTTCATTTTAGTCTATGGTTATAATTTTAGCAATAAAATTTTTTTATTGCTATGTTTTCTAAATTTATATGCTTTAAAAAGCATTCTATAACACTATTACAAGCAACAAGAATCATTAAAACCAAAGCCACCTCATTTTTTTACTTTTGATCTTTATAGCCTTCTCTTATTAAAGTATACTTTCCTGTTTCTATTTCAAGATCGTATATATTAAAGTTTGTGTTTATATCAAATCCATCAAGATGTGTTGCTAGATTAATAGAAGCAGATCCCTCATCTCCACTTGTTATCCTATGAAATACATCTGTAGTCCAAGCCACTAACCCACCACCATCTAAGATACGTTCTCCATTATGTTCAATATAATTAGGTGTAATTTCAAATTTTTCGATTTTACCATGTTCTGCTTTATAAAGCTCTACAAATCTTTTCCCAGAAAGTACTATTAAATTGTCCTCTTGATAAGGGTGCATATACCAAGCTTCCTCAACTGAACCTACTTTCCCTGGAGATATTGCTCCTTTTTGATGTAGGACTCTATCAAGAGCATCAATCTTTGGAATCATTGATTTGTCCATAATATCAAAACTTACACCCTCAGTTTTTCTAAATTCTCTAAGTTTTATAACCTTATAAAAATCTTTAACTTCTTTAATAATGTATTCCATAGTAGCCTCCTTATATTCTTGCTACACCACTATCTTTGGCAGCTTTAGCTACAGCCTTTGCGACCTCTTTTCCTACATTTTTATCTAATACATCAGGTAATATGTTTTTTTCATTTAAAATACCTTCTGGAACAAAGTTTGCAATAGTATATGCTGCTGCAATTTTCATCTCTTCATTTATATCTTTAGCTCTTACATCTAATGCTCCTTTAAAAATTCCTGGGAACACTAAAACGTTGTTTACTTGGTTTGGAAAATCCGACCTTCCAGTTCCAACTATTCTTGCCCCTCCTTTCTTAGCATCCTCTGGCCATATTTCAGGAACAGGATTTGCCATAGCTAATACAATTGAATCTTTATTCATCTTTTTAATATCTTCTGAATCAATAATGCTTGCTGCTGAAACTCCAATAAATATATCAGCATTAACTATTGACTCTTTTAAACTGCCTTTTATTTTTCTAGGGTTTGTTATTAATGCAATCTCTTTTTTACTTTCTTCTATTAGGTCATCTTCAAAATCTAATATTCCTTTTCTATCACACACTATAATATCCTTAGCTCCTGCTTTAATAAGCAGCTTAGTTATGGCTAATCCTGCTGCACCAGAACCATTTATTACAATCATTACATTTTCAATATCTTTTTTTACTATCTTTAATGAATTAACAATAGCTGAAAGAACTACAACTGCAGTCCCATGTTGATCATCATGGAAAACTGGTATATCAAGTTCTTCTTTTAATCTTTTTTCAATCTCAAAACATTTAGGAGCAGCTATATCTTCTAAGTTAATTCCTCCAAAGCTTGGAGCAATTTGTTTTATGGCAAATATTATATCTTCTGTTTCTTGGCTTTCTAAGCATATGGGAAAGGCGTCTACATCACCAAGTTCTTTAAACAAAACTGCTTTACCCTCCATTACAGGCATGGCCGCCCTAGATCCAATATTACCTAAACCTAGTACTGCTGAACCATCAGTAACTACCGCAACCATTTTCCCTTTGCTTGTATATTCATAGGCAAGCAAAGGATTATCTTTAATTTCTTTACAAGCTTCTGCAACTCCAGGGGTATATACCAAAGCAAGGTCTTCTTTAGTATTTAAAGCAATTTTACTTGCTACTTCAATTTTGCCTTTATATTTTCTATGTAAATTAATTGCTTCTTCTTTTATATCCATCAATACCATCCTAATAAATATTTTTATCATATATTTAATATATCTAGACCTATAAATAAACTATACCCTGTTTTCTAAACTTTATCTTTAAAAACATTTATTATATTATCCTTTAATACAGTTATCTTTTAATAAAAGTTATTAAGCTTATAATAGACTCTTTTTATCATCCAATTATTTACTTAGATATTACAATTCATATTAAAAACAAAATTCCTGTCCCTTTCTCTTTTGTGAGATTTGGTACAGGAAATGTGGCCGCTTCTAATCTTTCAATCAAATATATTTAATAGAGAGTATGGCAGGTGTTTTATATTTAATATAAGCTTTTAAAAACTCTGGCTATTAAACATAGATAACCAGCTCTTTGTAAACTATTTTTTTATGCTGTTTATATCATCAACAATAATCCAATCATCCATGTTGCTTGCTCTTTCATAGGAAAAAGGTTCTATTTCTACAACATCTTTTAATTCAACTAGACATAGATAGCGTTTCCCATTCCACCGCTTTATCTGATTAGGTGTTAATTGAAGCTTGTCCGCATTATCTATTATCAATTGTTCAGACTCTTCTTTTGTCAGTTTTTCTGAATGAAAAGCATTTTTCACAAGGCCTTTTGCCTTTATTAAGCCATCACCACTATTTTCAATCAAATAGACAACTTCCCCAATTTCTACTCTTCCATGAGGTAGTTTTCTTCCAGTTGCACCTCTAATAAGCATTGTCTTTGAGCCATTCAATAAATTTAAGAGTTCTTTTGATTTGCTATCACAATAAGCTAAATGTTCCATTTATATTCACTCCTTTAATTTTTCAAATTATACTGTTCTTTAATTTTTATAAATTGAACTGATTAATCTTTCTAAAAGTACTTATATTTGCTTTCTATTAAATACTCCAATTGCAAGAGTAATAGATAAAATAATAATTATACTGCTTATAGTAGTGGATCCTACCAAATCTTTGGGAATTGTATCTCCAGTTAATAATGACATACTTTTTGATACTAATTCAATAGGATTATATCCATAGAGTGTTGGCATAATGCTTAATAGAAATAAAGTGATTATAAAACCTAATAAAAATATAAGGCAACCATAACTGCTCTTAAATATAACTCCTCCCAGCATAATTACTGAAAGAAACATTATGCCAAATAGCCACAAGTAGAATAGAGAAAACGGTAAATTTAAAACTTCATCATTATCCCAAAGGTATCTTGTGTATATATAAGATAAACAGAAACAAATAAAATAAGAAATTGTCCATATCATAGAAGCCACAGTGAATTTTGAAAAAATAACCGTACTGCGAGCTAGTCCTTTTGTTAGTATATTAATAAAAGTCCCGCTGTTAAATTCATTTGCCATCATACCACTAAAGAGAATGGCAATCACAGCAAACCCCATCTGCGATACATTTTTAAAAAACTGTGCCCATGAATCTAAAGCTGTAGGTTCTGTTATTATAATTTGAACTCCCTCTGGCATAAATCCTTCTAATATCTTAGGAAGCAACTTTGCGGTAAGAGGCCCCAAAATACCAAAGAACACAAAAGCCAAAATCATAATCAAAAACTTATAGGTACGAAAACTTTCCAACATCTCTTTTTGAGTAAAAGCAAAATAAGCCTTCATTTGATTACCTCCACAAATAAGTTTTCAAGAGTTGGTTCTAAAGCTTCTAATCGTGTTGGAAGTAATTTTTTTTCTGCAAGCACTCCAATTACTATAGATTGCATCTGATTTATATCTTGTGTATGCAATATAAGACTTTTCTCTTTTAGATTTGAATCCTTTAAGAAAGGTTTAATTTGTTCACTTGCCATAAACTCCATTATATCTTCATTTAAGTCAAATTCAATCTCTAAACTGTCTCTTTTATATTGTGCTTTTATATCTTTAAGACTACCTGACAATGCTAGTTTACCCTTATGCAGTACTGCTATCCTGTCACATATTCGTTCTGCATCAGAAAGAATATGGGTTGAAAATAAAACAGTGGTTTTATACTTAACTTCTTGTAATATGTCTAATATTTCTCTTCTACCCAGAGGATCTAGGGCTGAAGTAGGCTCATCACAAATCAAAAATTTCGGGCTGTTTAACAAGGCCTGTGCTATTCCAAGTCTTTGTTTCATCCCGCGAGAAAACCTTCCAATTCTATTATCTATATCTTTAAGTCCAACTAAAGTTAGTAGATCTTTACTTTTTCCCTTAATCTCATCTTGAGACATTCCAGTAATATTTCCGCACAAGTTCAGATATTCCTGTGGGGTCATATAGTTGTAAAATGCTGGTATATCTGGGAGATAACCAATAAATCGATTTGTTTTTGTTTGGCCATAATTTACTCGTTCTCCACAAACATAAATACTCCCACTTGTAGGTTTTAACAATCCTACTATCATATTCATAGTAGTGGTTTTACCAGCTCCATTTTGACCAAGAAATCCAAATACAGAATACTCTGGCACAGAAAAGTTTAAATTATTTATAACTTCGTGTTTCCCAAAGTTCTTATGCAAATTCTCTATGCTTAAAATATCCACTAATCTTCCCTCCCAAATACAAAATAGATAATGGGCCCTATCATTTGTCCAAGTAAGACAAAAACTATCCAAAATATTTTATTCCCAAAGCGATAATTTGTAT
The DNA here is from genome assembly GCA_964604145.1 of uncultured Gudongella sp. Lineage (GTDB taxonomy): Bacteria > Bacillota > Clostridia > Tissierellales > Tissierellaceae > Gudongella. The sequence goes on from CAZRXS010000053.1 coordinate 6,517, forward strand.
GTTTTAGCAAATGGACTAATGCAACTACTTGCAAAATAATTTGAACAATGATTAATGGGATTAAAAAAGGTAAATATTCCATAAGTTCTCCCATATTATTTACCTCCTAAGTTTGCTTTTAATTTTTCAACTATAGTCTTATACTTTGGGCTTTCTGTTAAAAATTCAAAGGCTGGATTTAATAAAACACCTTTAAGCATATCTTCTTTGATTATTTTTTCATCTCGTGGAGCTTTAGCACCTAAATCAAGTTCTTTTAACCATCCATCAATTTCATTGAAAAAAGAATCTCCATGCAATGTAAAAGGGAAAAATTCAGTAATACAAATCTTAGTATATTTCTGTAACATATTGAGTGTCTTTTCAGAATTTTTATGCAAACCATAAATCTGTGCAGCTGCTAAATAAATTTGTGCCATAATATTTGGATGCAATCTACTCAAATCAAAGACTTCTGCAACGGATAATGCCCGATGTAAAATTTCTTCAATTTTATTATTATCATCTGAATTTAACATCAAATAAGCTGGAGTAGATCCAATTAAAGCAAGTAGATGTTGATACATGCTTACTTGTGTTACTTCTTTTGCTTTTGATATATTTCCCATCATCTGATAAGCCTGTCCTATAATCTCATAGTCTGTTGTTATAGGTCTTACTGACTCTCCAAGTAGATTTAATGTATCTGCTGGCTGTTGCAACATAAGGTAACAAACTGCCTCAAAAGAAGTAGCTTCTTTAGATAGCCAGACATCTTCACTTTCTGTTCTAATTCTTACACATAATTTAATTGCTTCTTGCAAAATAGATTCTTGATTTTCCTTTTCTTCTGCAAGCATATGATGATTAACTAGTAACACTGCCATCTGAAAAAGTAGTGGAAAGCAAGAATAATATTTTTTAATTATTCTTCTACATTCTAATAAAACATCCTCAAAGTTGTCACGAGCAAACGAAGCTGAAATTCTATGATATAGTTTTTGGATATCTTCCTTAGTCATCTGTGGTGAGTAACCCATTAAGTCATCAATACTAATATTAAAATATGTGGCAAGTTGTGGTAAAAATGTAATATCAGGATAACTCTGTCCTGTTTCCCACTTTGAAACAGATGCCTTAGAGACGCCTATATAAGAAGCTATTTCTTCCTGAGTAATGCCTCTTTCTCTACGTTTTATTACAAGATTTTTAGCAATATTTATTTCCTTCATATCAATCAACCCTTTCAACTATAATTGTATAGATTTTATTTCCATACCACAATGGATTCGTAGTTGATTTTAGTGGAAGAAATTAACCTTTAGGAAACATATCTAAAAAAACAAGCTTAAATTCATATTTCATTTAAATTTCCAATTTGATAGAAATTAAAACTATGTACAAAAAATAGTTGTTCATATTACAGGTTTGCAAAAAACTATTTTATTTAAATAATGATAATTTGATTCAACCTATTTTGATACAGTTACATATATTTTTCATCTAGATGTATATCCAAATTTTAAGCATTTACTATCATCATTTTAGTTTTCTTTCATTAGCTTGGAATAAGCACTTAAAAGCGAAATAAGGCAGACAACAACAATACTGCAGCAAAAATAAAAATTGATATCCCAAGCCAACTGGAAGCTATTGGAAATACTGATGATACAAATAAATAATCTTGATTGGTGGACCACAATAAAACTGCTATTAAAACAATAGCTAAAGCACTTTGTACTATTCGGGAAAAATGCAAATCTTTACTTAGTGGTTTAAATCTACCTTTCTTAGAAGTAAACTCTTCTACCAATCCCCACACTTGCCACAATAAAATAAGCCAGATTAAAGCGATTAATGTCCATAGTGCATATAGACCCCATATAATACGACTCATACCAATTGGTGAAATTCCACTCCATACTGCCCAATCACTTAATATGTAAGCAATAAAGGGCCAAGATCGCTGGCTATTTGTCAAGATGACTATTCCATCACCAGTTTCTGGGACAGAATGAAAATGGGTCATCCATCCTGCTCCTTGACCTCCATGAGAAACTGCTTGTTTACCGTTTAAGAGGTTTTCAATATAGTATCCTAAACCATATGAGTGGAAGACATAATTATATATACCTAACTTTTCAGCCGTTGGATTATAGAGCATGTTAATGCTTTGTGTCGAAAGCACTTTATGGTTTTGGCTAGAACTTGGCATTCCAGCTGCAACAAAAAGGGCAACATCCTCAACAGTAGCAAATAGTCCTCCTGATCCTTTTTCAGGATATACATATACTGGAACAGCTTCACCGGTTAGATCATAGCCAAAAGGAACAGCAGGATTAAAATCTTCACTCCATGTATAACTGGAATTGTTCATTCTCAGAGGGATTAAAATCTCTCGTTTCATATACTCTGAAAAATCACAGAATGTAAGCTCTTCTATCAATAACTCCAGCAGATTGAATCCTACATTTGAGTAGGAAAAAGATATTCCAGGTTTCTGCTCTAATATTGCCTCCATAGATAAAGAGTCTTTTAATGACGGAATCTCCTTTGTTGGAGAATATCGTTTCGTAAAATCTCCCAATGGCAAACCACTTGTGTGACTTAAAAGATATTTCACTGTTATCTCTTCTTCTTCAAATTCTGATTTTGGGAACTTCCAACTTTTTATGTATTGATTTACAGGCCTATTTAGTTCAATTTTCCCTTGTTCTACTAGTTTCATTACACCCCAGGCAGTAACAGATTTTGAAATGGACTCCACCCGAAGAAG
>CAZRXS010000054.1:0-9246 GCA_964604145.1 uncultured Gudongella sp.
TAAATCCAACTTTTAGATAAGATACAGTATCTCCAAATACTTCTTTTGCATGTAGGTAGCTTGCTCCTGCTGTTATAATCCCTATTTTTTTGTCATTCCACTCTATCTTATTTAAATCAGTATTATTTGAAAATTCTTGAAGTCTTGGAATTCTTATCTCTTCCATCTCAACATGCTTGACTCTTGAGTTTGCTGGTACCATTATGTATTTTTTTATGTTTTTTTCATAATCTTTTATTGGGTATTCTACCCTATCTTCTAACTCCACTACACCCTTACTATGGCAAATTCTAGTTGTTACTTTAAACAAGACAGGTGTATCAAACTCTTCTGAAATATAGAAAGCTTCTTTTATAAAATCCTTGCATTCTTGCGAATCAGAAGGCTCCATCAATGCAACCTTTGCATGTGGTGCTACAAGTCTGTTATCCTGCTCGTTTTGTGAACTGTGCATTCCGGGTTCATCTGCAGTAACTACTACCAATCCGCCGTTTACTCCTTCATATGCAATTGTATAAAGCGGGTCAGCCGCTACATTGAGTCCAACATGCTTCATTGCAGCCATGGCCCTTGCTCCTGCTATGGAAGCCCCTGCTGCAACCTCTAATGCAACTTTCTCATTTGTCGACCACTCTGAATATATTTCTTTATATGTGGAAACGTTTTCCAGGATTTCAGTACTAGGTGTTCCAGGATATGCAGTTGCAATATGACACCCTGCTTCATAAGCTCCTCTAGCAATTGCTTCGTTTCCTGTCAAAAGCTTTTTCATTAAATCACTCCTTTTCTAAATTACACTATCATTATATCAATTTTTAGCAAAAAAGTATAATACTAAGATTAAAAAATATATATTATCTTGTTGTCTATTTTTCATATCTACAATAATTTTTAAAAATCAATTTATAATTTTTCACAAAGCTTCACAAATCTTATACAATAAAATAGCACCCACTAAAATTAGCAAGTGCTATTAATTGAAAAATATTATTTTACTATCATTACAGATGTTTTTACATGGTGAACCACTTTATCAGATACGCTTCCTAATAGCGTTCTTGAAAAAACTCCCAAACCACGACTTCCCATAACAAGTAAATCGTAATCTCCCTCTTCTGCAAACTTTATTATCTCATCTACTACATCTCCTGTTTTATAGACGGTTGAAAACTTTCCTTGAAAATCAGAAAATATTTCTTCTGCTTCTTTTAGAACTTTCTCCACTTCTTCTATTTTAGCTTTTTCTCTAGCTTTTTCAGACTCTAGGCTTTGAGCAGAATAAATATATCCTACATTATAATCCATAGTTACAACCGAAAGAGCAGTTACTTCACTCTCCATATCTGTAGCCATTTGCTTTGCTTTTAATAAAGCTTTTTCAGAGTATTTAGAACCATCTGTTGCTACTAATATTTTTTTCATCTCAAGCTACCTCCTCGTCTTTTCTTTACTTATACCCATATTTGATAATATATCTATTATAAAATAATAATGATTTTCTTGTATATTAATTATTTAACTATCATTACAGATATATTAACATGGTGAATTACTTTATCAGATACACTCCCTAATAAGGTCCTTGAAAATGCTCCCATACCTCTACTTCCCATAATAAGTAAATCATATTCCCCTTCTTCTGCAAGCTTTATTATCTCATTTACTACATCCCCTATTTTATAAACCGTTGAAAACTTTCCTTTAAAATCTGAAAATATTTCTTCTGCCTCTTTTAAAACATGTTTTGATTTTTCCATTTCAGCTTTTTTAAGCTCAGATTTTATAGCTTTATTACGAGAATAGAGGTTGTCAGAAAATGTTACAATAGAAACTACTGTTACTTCAGAGCCGATATCCGTAGCCATTTGCTTTGCTTTTAATAAAGCTTTTTTAGAGTATTTAGAGCCATCAGTTGCTACTAATATTTTTTTCATCTTAAGTTACCTCCTCGTCTTGTCTTTTATTTACTTATACCCATATTTTAAAGTATCAAAAGAAGGGATAACTAATAAATAAAATACTCTTTTTATAGACTGATTTATTTAATTATCATTACGGATACATTGGCATGGTGAACCACTTTATCAGATACACTTCCTAATAGGGTCCTTGAAAACACTCCCAAGCCACGACTTCCCATTATTAAAAGATCAAAAGCATCTCTTTCTGCAAGCTTAATTATTTCTTCAGCTACATCCCCTACCTTATAAACGGTACAAAACAGCCCTGGAAAGTCAGCAAATATCTCCCTTGCTTCATCTAATATTTTTTTATTCCTCAGTGCCTCTTGGTTCCTAAGCTCAGCCTTTATTTGTGGGTTAGGCGAAGACTTGGTTTCATAAAACGCACCCACAGTTACTGCAGTGACTTCTGCATTTGTAGCAATTGCCAATTTTTTTGCCTTAAACAATGCCTTTTGAGAATATTTAGAGCCATCCGTTGCTACTAAAATTTTTTTCATTTTAAATCTCCCCCTCTTATAGGCTTATACCCTATGCATAAATATTTATTAAGGATCGTTAAAATCTATAAACAATATCTGTTATTCCAAAGCTTCTAGCATTTCAACTCCACCAGTTATAATTCTTACATCGTACTCCTTGGCTTTAAGATAAGACGCTCCTATTGTTGATCTTTCTCCAGATGCGCATAGTACATATATTGGTTTATCATAAACTAAAAGGTCTAAGCATTTATAAATATTTTGAAGAGGAATATTTATTCTGTTTCTATCAGGATCATTTGCTTGTATTTCATCCTTTTTCCTAATATCTAATAGGATAAATTCTTTATCTCCAGAGAGATTTTTGTACTCCTTAGCTGTTATCGTTTTAAGTTTTTCTAGTTCATTACCATCTTGTTCCCATTGTCCTAATCCATCAGGAAGATAACCAACGATATTATCAAATCCTATCCTCTTTGCATACCAATAAACCTCTTCAACATTATCAAGTGCTCCATCTATAACAAATACAATCTCTTGTTTAACATTATAGATAGCACCTAGAAAAGAGGATATTAAATCCTGTGACATATAAATTGAACCTGGAATATGACCACCTATAAAACCTTCCTTATTTCTAATATCTAAAACTAGTACTTTATCCTTTATATTTTTAAACTCACCTAGATTAAGAGGATTTAAAATAACATCTGCTCCTACAAAAGCTCCCCCCTTAAGATTAAGCTCTTCCATATCGTTAAAATAACGCGGTTTTATTCTCATATGAGCATGTTTTTTTATAAAATCTTCTTTTGAATCCGCCTTTAAGCTATCGTTTGTTAATCTTTCATAGCCAAGAGTTGAATACTCTTTTTCATCTATTGAGTCCCCACAAGCTGAACCTGCTCCATGGCCAGGAAATAATAAAACTTGATCGCCAAGAGGCAGTAGCTTTTTAAATAAACTATCATACAATAATCCTGTCATTTCCTCCAGATTTTCTTTGCCATAAAAATCAGTCCTACCTACATCCCCTATAAATAGCGTATCACCAGTTAAAACCAGATAAGCATCTTCAGTTTCTTTTTCATATAATACATAAGATAAATGTCCCAAGGTATGACCTGGAGTGTGCAAAGCCTTTAATCGCACCCCGCCTAATTCTAGTTCAAATCCATCTCTAATTCTTTCACCATATTCATAATCAAGATCCTCATGGTCTGATATGTATACCTGTGCTCCTGTCTTTTCGCCGAGTTCTCTTGAACCAACCAAAAAATCTTCATTTCTATGAGTCTCTAAAATATAACCTATCTTCATTCCTGCCTTTCTCGCCTCATGCATATAGACTTCAACATCTCTCATTGGATCAATTACAGCTAAAAACTCTCCATCACCAAGCATATATGAATAATGTGCAAGTCCCTTAGTTTCTATTCTCTTAAAAAACATAAATCTAACCTCCTTTTGTTTTATATGCTTCTTTTACCCCAAAATATTAGAAATAAATTAAATCTATCTTTATAAAATTTTATCTTCTAAAGAGAATCTATTTGATAATTCCCTTGTTATATGGGATATTATAGACAGATAGGAGGATAAAAAATGAAAATAATTGATCTTACACATTATATTTCAGAAGATATGCCAGTTTATCCTGGTACTGATACTCCAAAATTCCAAGAAGCCAATACATATAAAAAGGATGGCTTTAAAGAAACCTTAATGATTATGTATACTCACACAGGTACTCATATGGATCCACCAGCCCATATCTTTGAAGGGAAAACTACTTTAGATAAATTTCCCATAGAACAATTTGTTGGAAAGGCTCTGGTAGTTGATTGTTCTGATTTAAAAAAAGGCGATAAAATCCAGATGAAACATATTAATAAAGTTTTGGCTGATAAGGCAGAATTTTTATTATTCTATACCGGTTGGGATAAGTACTGGGGGAGTGATAAATACTTTCATAATTATCCGTGTCTAGATGATGACGTGATTGAATATATTATCGACCAAAATAAAAAAGGAGTAGGCCTAGATACAATTGGTATAGATCCAATTAGTGATGAGAACTTAAGCATTCACAAAAGATTATTTGAGGATAACGAAATGATAATAATTGAGAATCTAATGAACTTAGATAAGATTGGAGCGGAGCTTTTTACACTTATAGCCCTTCCACTAAAACATGTAGATGCAGATGGATCACCAATAAGAGCCATTGCAATGCTAGAATAATAAACACCAGAAAAGCTAAGAGCGCACAATATTGTGCGCTCTCTTTAACTATATAAGCTTATCTAATGCCTGCTTAAGGTCAGCTATAATATCATCAGCATCTTCAAGCCCTACTGATATCCTTACTAGACCTTCAGATATATGAGCTTCTGCCCTTTCTTCAGGTGTATACGGTGAATGTGTCATTGAAGCTGGATGTTGAATTAGTGTTTCTGTATCGCCAAGGCTTACTGCCAGTGTACAAAGTTCAACAGTATTCATAAGCTTTCTTCCTGCATCTAACCCACCTTTAACTTCAAATGCTATCATCGCTCCTGGAAGAAACATTTGCTTTTGTGCTAACTCATATTGTGGAAAGCTCTTTAATCCTGGATAAAGAACCTTTTCAACAGCTTCGTGTGATTCAATAAACTCTGCGATTTTCTGAGCATTGACACAGTGTTTTTCCATTCTTAAATCAAGTGTCTTCATCCCCCTGTTAATTAAAAACGCATTAAATGGGCTTAGTGTTGCTCCTGTCATATCTTTAATCCCATACAGCCTTACCTGATCTATAAATTCTTTTTTCCCAGCTGCAAAGCCAGCAATTACATCCCCATGACCATTTAAGTATTTTGTAGCTGAATGAACTACAACATCTGCACCAAGGTCTAATGGCCTTTGAAGATAAGGTGTACAATATGTGTTATCTACAACTACTATACAACCCTCAACTTCATGTGCTATCTTTGAAACTGCCTCTATATCACTTAAGTCCATATTTGGATTTGCTGGACTTTCTAAATATATTAGCTTTGTATTCTCTTTCATAGCTCTTCTTACATTTTCTGGATCTGATGTATCTACAAAATCTACTTCTACATTAAACTTTGAAATTCCGTGATTTAAAAATGCAAAAGTACAACCATAAAGGGTTTTTGCTGCGATTATATGGTCTCCTCCACCTATTTGTGTCCAAATTACAGATGTAATTGCCCCTATTCCAGATGCCATAGAAACTGCTGCCTCAGCATTTTCAAGATTGGCTAGTTTATCTTCAACTTGTGCATTTGTTGGATTACCAAGTCTTGAATAAATATATCCATCTTCTTCAAGTGCAAATCTTCTTCCACCTTGTTCTGCTGAGTCAAATATAAAGGTTGATGTCTGGTAAATAGGTGTAGCAAGTGCTCCAAATTCATTTTTTTGATAGCCTGCATGTACAGCTCTTGTTGAAAACTTCATTTTCTCCATTTTACCCTTATCCATTCTTATCCCCCTTTTATACATAATATCCATATGATTTTTATTTGCTTTAATTCCATTATATCTTATTTGAATATTTAGACAATGAAAAAATAATAAATCCTTTATAAACCGTTTATAAATAAAAGCTTATAAAATAATTAAAATTATTTTATAAGCTTTTATTTTATTCTTTACCTATCATCACATTACTTGCCTTTATTACCGCTATTGCTTCATCTCCAACTTTTAGGTCCAGAGATTTAGCTGATCCTGTTGTAATACTCGATACTACAATTATTCCATTTACATCAAGTACTACTTCAGTAGATACTGGTCCATTTTTTATTTCAGTAATTTTACCTTTAAATTGATTCCTTGCTGATAATTTCATCGCATTTCATCTCCTTACTATTTATCACTTAAGCATATAGGCTTTAATTTACAGTTCTGGCTAAGCAATAATCAGAACCACTCAGCACTATTCAGATTTTAAAACCACTGACTTCTGCTGATAACTTATATCGTTTTGTTATGCTACAATAAACCTAATCCTTGACTATAAATGAAACCTTAACATTAACGCGATATTTTACAATATTATTATCATTTACAATCGCTTGAAAATTCTTAACAAAAACACTTTGAATATTTTTAACTGTCTTTGAAGCTTCAGCGACTGCAACCTGTGTAGCAGCTTCCCAACTTTCATTTGAATCAGCAACTAATTCAATCACTTTAACAACAGCCATTTAAATCACCCTTTCCCATTGGTTTCATTTGCAATTATTAGATACCCTACTAGAAAAATATTAAGCACTTTATTGTATAAAGTGTATCTTGACTGCTTTAATTAAAGTATATATCAATTTATTTCATTACCTTTCTTTTTAATTTTCTCAAGTTTTCATAATCAAAAAATTTCAAAAGTAATGGTCTTAATATGGCAATTGAAAGAACAACAGAATTGTTTGACATGTGTACTCGGTGCCCAAAATTTGATATGGCCTGACCTATTCTTTGAATAAAAATACCAATAGTGTTCATGATTCTTAAAAAAAGTTGTGGTTTCTTATATTTTTCAATATATTGTATATCACTTGCTTTGTTAATTGAACTAGTTCTAAGAAGAGTTTTTAAATATATGACATCCTTGGAATTAATTCCTATAGCTTCACATGAATAAATATCTGCCTCAACTGCATTATCTGAAAACACTCTAAAATCACCCTTAACTGGTTCACCTTGAATAGGTCCATTCCTCTCCATACCATAAAATCCATCCACAATACTTAAATCTGGATTAATAGCAATTGTTAAATCATGTACTACTTTGTGAATATATGGATGGTATACTGATTTCTCAGTTGCAGGCAAACATCCAAATAAATTTTTGCATGCTCCAGTAAATTTCGTAACAGAATGTGTTTTGATGTTGCTTATGGAGATTTTAATGTCCGATTCCATAAATTGTTTAGAGATCCATAATTGCTTATCTATTGAATTGAAATATTGAAATCGATTATCATCAAACCGTAACAACTTATCTCTAGATAAATCAAGCATAATAACTCTTTTTTTTGATTCTTCAGGGATTTGTAGAATTTCTGGTAAACAAAGATTTTTAAATTTTAAGTAAGCAAAGCCATAACCAGTACTATCACTTTCTCCTATAAAGACTGTTGCCTTTTGATTAAACTCGGTAATATGATTTGCTATTTGTGACAGCAACGATAAATCAGTTACAGCATGGCTATTAGCTGATAGATATGATCCTGCTGTAAAATTAGGTTTTATACTAATAGTTTGAGCTGTCTTAAATTTCTCAGCTAATCCCATTTTTTCTAATATACTAATAAATTCATCTTTATTAATCTTTTTTTTATCGTTAATTACTATCATATAGCTGCTCCATTCTTTCAACTATGGAATATTGTTTGTTATCTTTACAAAACTTTTCTATATGCTATCTAAATATATGGCGGAGAGAGAGGGATTCGAACCCTCGGTGCAGCGTAACTGCACAACGGTTTTCGAGACCGCCACTTTAAACCTCTCAGACATCTCTCCTTTGGTTCTTCTTTTATATTGTATATCTGCGTTTCGACTTTGCAAATAAAATTCAAATTTACTTAAAGTATCCTTTCATCAAATCTAAAGCATGGTCTATATCATCTCTATCCATATCATTTGTTGTTACAAATCTATAGTTATTATCTTCTTCAGGATTTATCTTTACTCCATTTTTTAACATAAATTCTGTAAATTTATTTGTGTCTAAGTCATCCTTTTTAATCCTGAAAAAAACCATATTTATTTGAACATTATCTGGGTTTAACTCTATAAATGGAAACTCCAGTAATTTTTTAGCTAAATACTTTGCATTGTCGTGGTCTTCTTGTAGTCTCTTTGTCATTTTTTCAAGTGATATTATACCAGGTGCTGCTATTACTCCAGCTTGTCTCATTCCACCACCTAGGATTTTCCTCATTCTTCTAGCTTTTTCTATAAATTCTCTTGTTCCACAAAGCATTGAGCCAACAGGAGAACAAAGCCCTTTTGATAAGCAAAACATTACAGAATCAGCATACTTGGCTACTTCTTTTGCATCTACAGAAAGTGCTAATGCAGCATTGAATAATCTTGCGCCATCTAAATGGACAGCCACTCCCTGTCCTCTTGCAACATCACTAGCTTCTTTCATAATTTGGAGTGGAACTACTCTGCCATCTGAAAGTGGATTTTCTAAACAAAGAAGAGAGGTTTTTGGATAGTGGATATCTTCATGTCTTATCCTCTCAGCAACATCCTTGCCATAAATAAATCCATCTGGATTATCTACTAAATTGTAATTGACTCCCGAAAGTCTTGCAGCTGCTCCTACTTCGTTGATTACAATATGACATTTCCTATTTGCTATTATTTCATCTCCATATGATGTATGAGCCATAATCCCTATTTGATTCCCCATAGTTCCTGAAGTTACAAAAAGCCCCGCTTCTTTTCCTGTCATTTCTGCTGCTAACTTTTCTAATCTTATAACAGTTGGGTCATCCTCATATACATCATCCCCAACCTCTGCATTTGCCATAGCTTTTCTCATTTCATCTGTTGGCATTGTAACGGTGTCACTTCTTAAATCAATATATCTCATCGTTTTTACCCCTCTTTCGTAAGTTTTTAAAAAAGTCTTGTAATAAAGCTTTACATTCTGCTTCCATTATACCAAAAACGAGCTCAACTCTGTGATTAAATTTAGGATTTCTTGTTAGGTCCTCAGCTGAACCACAGCATCCAAACCTAGCATCCCATGTCCCTATTACAAGCCTTGGAAT
>CAZRXS010000055.1:0-9154 GCA_964604145.1 uncultured Gudongella sp.
TTTTCTGATTAATAAATGTAAAGCTTTAAACAATGCATCCAATAGTATAGAATTAATAGTAACAAAGTCTAAAGTATCGGTGTACATAATTATTTTAAGGAGTATCGATTTTATGGATAAGAAAAAGGTTAAGATATTTATTGCAACCCATAAAAAATTTATTAATAGAACACGTAGTCCTTATTTTCCGCTTTGCGTAGGCAAAGCTAATAAAAAATATTTAAAATATTTAGCTGATGATACTGGCGATAATATTTCGAGTAAAAATGCTAATTATTGTGAATTAACTGGTCTTTATTGGATATGGAAAAATATAGAAGTAGAATATGTTGGACTTTGTCATTATAGACGTTACTTTGTTAATAAATTCGGCTTTTATTTAAAAGAGAGTACAATTTTAGAATTATTAAAACACAACGATATAATTTTACCAAATAAATACAAAGGGACTAATAGTCTTAGCTATGAATATGGCAAGGCTCATTATATTAATGACTTAAAAATCTCCCGTAGTATTATTAAAAAAAGACACCCTGAGTACTTAAATGACTTTGATATAGTAATGGCTAGAGATTTTGGATATTACTGCAATATGTTTATAAGCAATAAAGAATTGGCGAACCAATATTGCGAGTGGCTGTTTAGTATTCTTTTTGAACTTGAGAGTATAATTGATATTTCTTCCTATGATCCTTACCAGCAAAGAATTTTTGGATTTTTATCAGAAAGATTAATAAATGTATGGATAGAACATAATAATCTTAAAGTAAAAGAATTTCCCATAAGGGATTTAGGGAAGTTTAATTTTATAAAGTTTCATCTTAGGAATATCTATCATAAAATAAAATATTAGGATGACAAATTGGGGAGAAAAAAATGGATAAAAAATATGATTATCTTATTGTGGGCGCAGGTTTATTTGGTTCTACTTTTGCATATGAAGCAAAAAAGAGAGGTAAAAAGTGTTTAGTGATTGATCAGAGAAACCATATTGGTGGAAATTTGCACTGCGAAAAGGTTTAAAATATCAATGTACATAAATACGGACCACACATATTTCATACAAGTGATAAAGGGATATGGGAATATATAAACTGTTTTACTGAATTTAATGGCTTTATAAATTCACCAATTGCAAATTACAAAGGCGAAATCTATAATCTCCCGTTTAATATGAATACTTTTAATAAACTATGGGGAGTAATAAGGCCAGATGAAGCTCAGAAAAAAATAGAAGAGCAAATTGCACAAGCTGGGATTAAGGAGCCAAAAAACTTAGAAGAACAAGCGATTTCACTTGTTGGAACAGATATTTATAAGAAATTGATCAAAGGTTATACAGAAAAGCAATGGGGAAGAAAAGCAACAGAGCTCCCCCCATTTATTATAAAACGAATACCTGTAAGGTTAACATATGATAACAACTACTATAATGATAAATATCAAGGTATACCTAAAGGTGGGTACAATATTATATTTGAAAAAATGTTAGGGGATATTGATGTCAAATTAAATCTAAATTACTTTACTGACAAAGAAAATCTAGATAATTTAGTCGATAAAATTGTTTTTACAGGTAGAATTGATGAGTATTTTGGTTGTAGGTTTGGAAGATTAGAGTATCGCAGTTTAAGGTTTGAAAATGAGATTTTAGATACTAAGAATTATCAAGGAAATGCAGTTGTAAACTATACAGATTCTGAAACACCATATACGAGAATTATCGAGCATAAGCATTTTGAATTTGGGACGCAAGCAAAAACTGTAATTACTAAAGAATACCCTATTAAGTGGAATTCTGGGCATGAGCCATATTATCCTGTAAATGACGAGAAAAACACAAATCTTTATAATAAATATAAAAGATTAGCAGATAGAGAAGAAAATGTGGTATTTGGAGGAAGACTGGCTGAGTACAGGTATTATGATATGCATGATATAATATGTCAAGTCCTTGAAATTGTTAGTAAGGAGTTTTAGGAAAGTAGAGGAGAACAATGGATAAAAAATATGATTATTTTATTGTAGGTGCAGAGAATAGTAAGGATTTAATATCATTAATTGTTCCTGTATATAATACAGAAAAGTACTTAGGGGAATGTATAGAGAGTATTTTGGATCAAACTTATACAAATATTGAATTGATTTTAGTAAACGATGGATCAACGGATAGTTCACTAGAAATTTGTAAAAAGTATAAAGAAATGGATAATAGGATAACAGTTGTTTGTAAAATGAACAGTGGAGTCTCTGATACTAGAAATCAAGGCATTGCAAATGCTTCGGGGAAATATATTTGTTTTGTTGATGCAGATGATATGATAAAGAAAAATTACGTAGAAATTTTATATACTGAAATAATACATAATGATATTGACGTGGTTTTTTGTAATTTTGAATATGATTATAACGGGAAATTAATTAAAAAAAAGCCAAGGTTGTTAGCCGGAACTTATAATACATCAGATGTTGAAAATATAATTATTGATGATGGAACAATGTCAGGAATTTTGTTTGGTAGTGTTTGGGGTGCTATTTATAAAAAATCTATAATTGAGGAGAATAATATTAAATTTAATAGGGATATAAGTGTTAATGAGGATGGTTTGTTCAATATTGAATATTTAATGAATATTAAAAGGATTAAAGTTTTGAGCGAACATTATTTGTATATATACAGACAGATTCATGGTTCATTGACAAACACTTATTACGTTGAAAACATTTACTCAGAAGCTACTGAAAAGATTGCGGAGTTATTTAAAAGACAAGAAACCAATATGAATTTAATAGAACAATTAAGAGCTAGAAGGGTAAGCGAAGCATTTTGGATGTTGTTAAACCTATGTAGCACTAGTAGCCCAAATAAATATAAAATCACAATAAAGAAATTGAAATGGCTTTTGAATAATCATGAATTAGAGTATTCCTACCAATATATAAATTTGAAAAAAATAAATAGATATAAGTATATTTACTATATATTGATGAAGAACAAAAAATATAGGATTCTGTTGTTTCTAACTAGATATATTTACCCCGTATTTAAACCTATTGTATCAAGATAATTTGCATTTAGAGGAAAAGCATGAGTTTTAGTGGATTTTCTTGAATTATAGTTTATTAGTTAAGTTGAAATGAGCTAGAGTATTATATTAACTGTGCAATGTAGTGTTTGCTGGTGTAGTAGTATTAGATTTAATCAGATAAGAGGACTGGTTTTATGTTAATTTGCATTGATATAAGATATCTTAGTTATAATCCTACTGGAATTGGTTATTATGCATATAATTTTATAAAGGAACTTCATAAATTCGATGATATTAAACTAGTACTTATAACAGATGTGATTGAAAGTGAAGAATTAATCGAGTTACAAGAGATAGGTATCAGAATAATCCAATCTGGAAAAAGGCTAGACAAAAGATTCAGTACCTTTAAATATTTTCAGTTTTTAAATAAGCAATTATTAGAAATAAAGCCCGATATATTTTGGGAGCCAAGTCAAATTTTTCCATATATTTCTGTATCACCAGAATGCAAGGTAGTTATTACAATGCATGATATAATACCGTTAAAACAGAAAGAGTATTTCAAGTTATATAAAAGACTAATTTTTTATGGATATTTAAAATCTACTTTAAGAAAGATTGATGGGATAATATATATTTCTTTGGATACTAAGTCTATATTCTTAAATAGATTTAAAATCAATCCATGCATAAAAGAATATATATCCTATTGCATTGTTGAAAAAGAAGTGGGAAGCTTAATAGAAGATAAATCATACTTTTTTTATGTCGGTAGGATTGCAAAAAGCAAGGGAAGTGATTTACTCTTAAGTTCTTTTAAAGAATACATAGAGCAAGGTGGGTATAAGAATTTAATTTTAGCGGGAAGAACTGTAGAAAAAGATTTAGTAGAGATGATCAATTCAATTCAAGAAAAGTACCCTAATAGGTTAGATTATAGAGGATATATAGACGAAAAAGAAAAAGATTTGCTTTATGCTGGGTGCAGTTGTTTTGTATTTCCATCAAGAGCTGAAGGTTTTGGGATACCACCTATTGAAGCTATGTATTATGATAAACCAATTATTGTGAGTGATTTAGATGTTTTTTATGAAACTATGGGAAAATCTGTTAACTATTTCATCCTTGAAAATTCAGACTCTGACATTGCAAATTTAACAGCTAAATTATTTGATTATAGTAAAGATACTACTTTGTATCCTAATGTAAAAGATAAGTATAAGGGGAACAAGAGAGCTAAGGAACTGTATAATTATTTTAAATCATTAATTAATTGAAATGAGCTGGATTAAGGAGGAGGAGCATTGAAGACAATAATTCTTGCTGGGGGCTCAGGAGTTAGACTTTGGCCACTAAGTAGAAAGTTATATCCAAAGCAGTTTATCAAATTCCAAGAAAAAGAAAAGTCTTTATTTCAAGAGACTTTTGAGAGAGCCTTACTACTATCTTCTTTGGATGAAATATATGTAGTTACAAATAATAATTATAAGTTTTTGGTGATGGGAGCTATAGAAGAATTGGGATATGATTATTCTGAAGATAAAATACTGCTTGAGCCTGAAGCTAAAAACACCTTGTCAGCTATTTATGCTGGAGTAAATGAGATTATTAAAAACGAAAATGATTATATTGTTGTATTTCCATCTGACCATATTATTAAGGAGAATGACGAATTTATTTCTGCGATAATGGCTTCAAAAAAACTAGCAAATGATTTGATTGTTTTATTTGGGATAAAAGCCGATAATCCCAACACTGGCTATGGATATATTGCTCCTGGAAATCCTCTAGAAAATGGGTTTAGTGTAGATTCTTTTAAAGAAAAACCTAATGAGGAGTTAGCTTTGGAGTATATTAAAAGAGGATATTATTGGAATTCTGGTATTTTCATGTTCCAATCTATAGTATTTATACAACAAGTAAAGGAATTTTGTCCAGAAGTATATAATGCATTTAAAGGAACAGCAAGTATAGAGGAGGCTTTTTCTAAAATCAATACTAGTATTTCGATGGATTATGGTATTTTAGAAAAGAGTAAGATGATAGCTGTAGTCCCTGTAGATATTGGTTGGAATGATTTGGGTAGCTTTGACTCTTTTAGTGATGTTTTTAAAGAAGATCAGAATAATAATATTTCTGCAGAGGACAATGTGCTTATTGATTCTAGAAATAATCTTATCCATACTTACAATGGAAAACTTGTAGCAACTATTGGCATAGAGGATTTAATAATTGTGGATAATGATGATGCTCTATTAGTTTGTAAGAAAAACAAATCTCAGGATATTAAAGATATTGTAGATGTTCTTAATAAGAGAAAAGATTCAAGGGCTCAATATCAGTTGGAAGATTATAGGCCATGGGGTCACTATAGAGTTTTGGATGAAGAAAAAAACTCATATAAGCTAAAAAAATTGACATTAAGCAAAGGAAAGAGCATAAGCTATCAGGTGCATCAGCATAGAAGTGAGCATTGGGTTATAGTTAAAGGTAGAGCTCAGGTAACTATTGACGGAGAATTAATTATTGCCAACAAGGGTGAGAGTATATTTGTCAAAGCAGGTCAAAAACATAGCATAAAGAATGTTGGAGAGAGCTTGCTTGAAATTATTGAAGTACAGATGGGAGATTATCTAGAAGAAGACGATATAATTAGGTTTGACATATAGTAATTTTGATTGAGGGGAAGAACTAGATGAAAACTATTTTATGCATTATACCAGATTATCATACTGTTACAGGGGGAGTTAAAATTAACAATCAGATCCTAGATGTATTAAAAAAGATTCCTGATGTAAAAGTTGTTCTTAAGAACAAACAAATCTCCTTAAAAAAAGAGCACAAAAATACTAGTAGAAAAATTCCGGTTTTTTTCAAAACTATAGTTTATAATTTTTTTTATTTAAGGTATAGAAAAGAAGCTAAGAATAAGGACTATATATTTACAGACAGTAGGCTTTTTGCTAGGCTACCCTTGTTACTATTAGCATTAAAAACAACTAATTCTAAAACTAAATTTATTATCACACATCATCATTTTTGTTTCTTAGAACAACAGAGTCGTTTAAAAAGTAAGATATATAGAATTTTAGAAATGCATTTATTAAAACAAGCTGACAAAATATTGGTATTTAGCGAACATACATACGATAAAGCTCTACAAATTGGAATCCCAAAGAATAGGATAGATTTAAATGTGCTTGGATTTAAGAAGAAGATCGTAATCAAAAATGAGGTTGAAAATGATATAGCGGAACTATTGTATATTGGAACAATAGAAGAGAGAAAAGGTTTGATCTACTTACTTAAAGCTATCGATTCAATTCCTATTGAAATAAAATCTAAAATCAAAGTAAATATTGTAGGAAATTATGATTCTGAATCAAATTATTACAAGGACCTTTTAAACTATATAAAGGCTAATGATTTAGATAATGAAATCAAATTTTATGGATGGCTTTCAGATGAAGAGCTTAACAAACTAAAAAAAGATGCACTGTTTTTTGTATTCCCTTCTTTATATGAGGGTTTTGGTATGGTTATAGGTGAAGCAATGTTTTATGGACTCCCTGTTGTGGCATTTGACAATTCGGCTATGCCATATACTATAAAAGATAATTATAATGGTTTGCTAGCTAAGAATAAGGATTATCTGGATTTAGCGGATAAGATTACAAAGCTTATATTAGATAAAGATCTAAGAGAAAGATTATCCAAAGGAGCCATCCAAACAGCAGATTCTTTAAATACCATATCTAATTTTAAAAAAGGAATTTATAATAGCTTAAAAAATTACTTATAATAATTTTAAAAGAGGTAATACCATGGGGAAGGTTTTATTTGTAGCTACAGTTGATGAGCATATAAGGCATTTTCATTATCCGTTTTTAGAATGGTTTAAAAACCAAGGATATGAGGTTCATGTTGCCAGTAAGGGTGAAGAAGACTTACTTTTTGTAGATAAAAAGTACAATATTCCATTTGAAAAGTCGCCATTTAGTTTGTCTAATATTAAAGCATATAGACAATTAAAGAAACTTATTAAGGATAATAATTATAAGCTAGTTCATTGTCATACACCTGTGGGTGGAGTAATAGCAAGATTAGCATCACTATCTGAAAGAAAAAGGGGATTAAAAGTAGTTTATACCGCTCATGGATTCCATTTCTATAAGGGTGCTCCCAAAAAGAATTGGATATTATACTATCCAGTTGAAAAAATGTTGAGTAAACTTACGGATGTTTTAATTTTAATTAATGAAGAAGACTATAACTTAGCATTTAATAAAGGATTTAAAGTAGGAAGAATAGAGCATGTTAAAGGCGTGGGTGTAAATCTTGATAAATTTATCCCGCAAACGCCAGAAATAAAGCAAGTTTTAAGGGAAAAACATGCATATTTAGATGAAGACTTTATTTTGGTTTATGTCGGAGAGTTGAGATATAGAAAAAATCAAGAATTGCTAATAAATGCCATTAGAATAACAAAGGACGAAATCCCCAATTTGAAATTATTATTGGTTGGAGATGGAGAATTATATTCTAGATATAATGAGCTTATTAAAAATATGGAATTAGAAAAAAACGTAGAACTTTTAGGGTATAGAAGGGATGTACCTGAATTAATGTTATTATCTGATCTTGCAGTTTCATCAGCCATTCAAGAAGGCCTTCCACTAAATATTATGGAGGCCATGGCAACTGGTTTACCTTTGCTTGTGTCAAACTGCAGAGGAAATAGAGATTTGGTTTTTGATGGGGAAAATGGATTTATTTTTGAAATTGATGATATAGATAAAATTAAAGATGCTTTAATTGAACTATACAACGACAAAGAACTTAGGAGTAGATTTGGAATAGATAGCCTGAATAAAATAAAACAATACAATATAGAAACGATTTTAAGAAAGATGGAAGAGATTTATTTGAGTTTATTATAGAAAACGGACTGGAGGGATATCAACATGAAAAAAGTTGCATTGATTACGGGGATAACCGGTCAAGATGGATCTTTTATGGCTGAGCTATTGCTAGAAAAGGGATATGAAGTACATGGAATTATCCGTAGAAGCTCTTCTTTTAATCTTCAGAGGCTTAATAATATTTTTGCAGAGAAAATACAACTACACTATGGAGATATGACAGACTCTTCGAATTTAACAATGATAATTAGCAAAATCAAGCCAGATGAAATATATAATTTTGCTGCTATGTCAGATGTGGGCGTGTCTTTTGAAAATCCTGAATATGTAGCAAATGCAAATGGTATCGGTATACTTAGGATATTGGAAGCGGTTAGATTATTGGGCTTAGAAAACAAGACTCGGATTTATCAAGCATCTACCTCAGAGCTTTTCGGAAAGGTCCAAGAATCGCCGCAGACTGAGAAAACTCCATTTTATCCCAGAAGTCCTTATGGGATTTCAAAATTATATGCTTATTGGATTACTAAAAACTATAGGGAAGCATATAATATATTCGCAGTTAATGGAATTGCTTTTAACCATGAATCTGAAAGGCGTGGAGAAAATTTTGTCACTAGAAAAATCTCTCTCGCTGTTGCTAGGATTAAGCATGGGCTTCAGGATAAACTCTATCTAGGAAATCTTGGGGCAAAACGGGATTGGGGTTATGCAAAGGACTATGTTGAATGTATGTGGCTTATGTTACAGCAAAGAGATCCTGACGATTTTGTAATTGCTACAGGGGAAACTCATAAAGTTAGAGAATTCGCAACTTTGGCATTTAAAGTGGCAGGGATTGAAATTAAATGGCAAGGATCAGGCATTGATGAAAAAGGGCTTGATGTTGCAACGGATAGGGTAGTTGTTGAGGTAGAACCAAAATTTTTTAGACCTACGGAAACTGACAGCCTAATTGGAGACTCTACAAAAGCTATTAACACTTTGGGTTGGAATCCTGTTAAAACTAGTTTTAACGAACTTGTCAAAATAATGGTTAAAAACGATATGGAACTTGTCGAAAGAAGAAAAAGAATTTATAAATAATTTGGTCTGGAGATGAATATTATGATGGGAAAGGATGCAAAAATATATGTTGCTGGGCACAATTATATTTAAGCAGAATCGACTTACCAAAGATAACGAGGTTTTTAAGATGAT
>CAZRXS010000056.1:0-8806 GCA_964604145.1 uncultured Gudongella sp.
TTTGCAAAAGAATTGGAAGAAGGCGCAGAAAAACAAATAATTGAATTGTTAAATCAAGATTTTTCACAAGGTTCAAAAATCAGCATTATGCCTGATGTCCATCAAGGTATGGGATGTGTAATTGGATTTGCTGGAGAGATGGGCGATAAGGTTGTTCCAAATATTGTAGGTGTTGATATTGGTTGTGGAATGTTAACAATTGAATTAGGTGATATAGAGATAGACTTAGAAAAACTAGATAAGATAATAAGGAGCAACATACCCTATGGTAGAAAGGTTCATGAATCAAGAAAATTTAATTTTGATAGACTCCAGGATTTGCATGTTTACAGGCAATTAAGAAACACTAGAAGGCTAGAAAGAAGTATAGGTAGTCTTGGGGGAGGAAACCATTTTATTGAAGTTGGTACAGACTCTAAAGGAGACAAGTACCTTGTTATTCACTCTGGAAGCAGAAACCTAGGCAAACAAGTAGCAGAGATATACCAAAGACTAGCTGTGGATTTATGTAGCGGAAAAGAAGAATATTTTAAGAGAAAAGAAGAGTTGATTAAATCATATAGAGAACAAGGCAAGAGATCTGAGCTTAAGGCAGTATTAAATAAGTTAAAAAAAGAGTACAAGGATTTGGAACCTAGATATCCCAAGAACTTATGTTATTTAACGGGAGAATTTAGAGATAGGTATTTGCATGATATGAAGATTAGTCAAGAATATGCAAGTCTTAACCGTGAGAGTATGGGCCAGATAATAGTTTCTAAACTATTTGGAAAAGATTTAGATGACTTTACCCATTTTGAAACGGTCCATAATTATATTAACTTTGAAGATAATATAATAAGAAAAGGTGCAATTTCCGCATATAAGGATGAAAGAGTTCTAATTCCAATAAATATGCGTGATGGTTCTATACTGGCTGTGGGAAAAGGAAATCCGGATTGGAATTATTCGGCACCGCATGGAGCTGGCAGGATTTTAAGTAGAACACAAGCGAAAGAAACGCTAAGCCTTGATAAATTTGTAGATTCAATGGATGGTATTTATTCAACATCTGTGCACGAGGGGACTCTTGATGAGAGTCCACACGCATATAAGCCTATAGAGGAAATCCTAGAAGCAATAGATGAAACTGTGGATGTTATCGATATAATAAGACCAATATACAATTTTAAAGCTTAGGTGGAATCAATTTATTCAGGGAGGGAGTTTATGCGGCCATTAATAGGTATAACAGCGAAGTTATCACTAGATGACCATATTGGGATATATACAAATTTGGGGAGCAAGGACCAATCTTGGCTATTGGCAGCTTGTGATTATGTAGAAGCTGTTGAAGAAATGGGCGGTACACCTCTTATTATACCTATCTTGGAAAACTATGAGAATGCTTTTGCTTTAGTTGAAAAACTTGATGGTATTATCTTCTCAGGAGGAAATGATATAAATCCAAAGCACTACAATGAGGAGAAAGAATCTGAAAGTGGAGAGATAATAGATAGGCTAGATGAATTTGAAATTAATTTGTATAAAAAGATATTAACAGATACAAAAATGCCTATATTAGGTGTTTGTAGAGGGCTTCAACTAATAAATGTCGTGCATGGAGGAAAGTTGTATCAAGAAATACAAACGGGCCAATACCCTAAGCATATGGACTCCATTGACCCAGTTCCAAAAGACTTTCTTGCCCATAAAGTATCAATAGAAGATGATAGCTTGCTTTATAAAATCGTAAAAGCGAGCCCTATCAGTGTCAATTCATTTCATCACCAGAGTATAAAAACATTAGGTGATGGTTTAAAAATTAATGCTATAAGTGAGGATGGAGTTATAGAAGGAATAGAAGCTAGTGGAGATAGGTTTTTATTGGCTGTCCAGTGGCATCCCGAGATGCTAGCTTCAAAAAATAGCATAAATGATATTTATAGCAGGAGAATTTTTGGCTATTTTGTAAAAGAATCTAAAAAATATGGATTGAAAAAATAAAATTACTGGCAGACCAATTGGTCTGCCAGTTTGACTTATATCCAACTATCAAATTTCTTTATATACCATTTCTTCACTACTTCAATTAAAAGTGAATAGGATATCAATATTCCAACTAGCCACACAAAGTAATTAGCAGGAAGGGGTACGAGGTTTATAAATTCACCAAAAGCGGTGAAAGGTATTATAATTCCTAAGCCCATAATAACTGCTGTCATTATAAGAACAGGTGCAGATGCTATACTCTGTACAAAAGGGACCTTCCTAGTTCGGATCATATGAACAATAAGGGTTTGTGTAAGGAGTCCTACTACAAACCATCCTGATTGGAATAGGGCCATTTCTGCGACCGTATTTGCCTTAAACACAAACCACATTATAGCAAAAGTTGCAATATCAAAGATAGAGCTTATTGGACCAATATATATCATAAACTTCGATATTTCACCAGCATTCCAGTGCTGAGGCTTTTTCAAATACTCTTTATCCATATTGTCCCAAGGTATGGATATCTGAGATATACTATAAAGCAAGTTTTGTATTAAAAGTTGGATTGGCAGCATTGGTAGGAAGGGCAAAAATGCACTTGCTACCAGTACGCTAAATATATTACCAAAGTTTGAACTTGCTGTAATCTTGATATATTTATTTATATTTCCAAAGACTCTTCTACCTTCTATAACTCCTTCTTCAAGCACATTTAAGTCTTTTTCAAGAAGTATTATATCTGCAGATTCCTTTGCTATATCAACAGCTGTATTTACAGATATGCCAACATCTGCCTGTTTTAGAGCCTGGGCATCGTTGATGCCATCTCCTAAAAATCCTACCACATGGCTGTTTTCTTGTAATACCCTAATAACTCTCTCTTTTTGGGTAGGGGATAGTTTTGCTAGTATACTTGTTTTAGATGCAGTCACATAAAGGTCTTCATCGCTAAGACTTTCAATATCTGTCCCCAAGATAATATCATTTGTAGGAATTCCTATATTTTTTGCAATCTTTCTAGTTACTATATCATTGTCTCCGGTCAAGACTTTAATATCTAGTCCATGAGAATATAGTGCCTTGATAGCCGAGATGGAGGACTCCTTTGGTGGATCTAGAAAACCCATATAGCCTATTAATATCATTTCAGATTCATCTGCTACTCCAAAAACCGTTTCATCGGGGACATCGCTTTTCTTAGCTATACCTAAAACTCTCATTCCTTCTTCATTTAAACTATAAGCAGTGGAAGTTATTTTTTCAACCAGTTCAGCAGTTAATGGAATAATTTCCCCTTCTATCTGGACTTTATCACTAATGGAGAGCATTTCTTCTATAGCGCCTTTGGTTATAAGCATTCTGCTTCCATTATCGTCTTTAACGACGACAGACATCCTCCTTCTTTTAAAATCAAAAGGTATTTCATCAATCTTTTTATACTTAGAGACTTTTTCTTCAATAGACTGTTCTTTGCCTCTTTTTATAACAGCCTTATCAAGTAGGTTTTTTAAGCCTGTCTGATGGTAGCTGTTTAAGTATCCGTGCATCAAGACATTCGCATCTTCTTCTCCCGATATATTTAAATAAGTTTCAAGTACAATTTTATCTTCAGTCAATGTACCTGTCTTATCGGTACAGAGAATATCCATAGCACCAAAGTTTTGTATGGAATTTAGCCTTTTTACAACAATTTTCTTTTTAGAAAGAGAAACTGCTCCCTTTGCTAAATTTGTAGAGACAAGAGTTGGCAGCATTTCTGGTGTCAGGCCCACTGCTATTGATATAGAAAAAAGAAGTGCACTTAACCAGTCTTGCTTAGTAATCCCATTAATCAGAAAGACTATAGGAACCATTACAAACATAAACTTTAAGAGAAGGACACTTACACTTCTTACCCCCTCTTCAAAGCTAGTTTCTCCGACATCCTTTGCAATAGATTTAGCTATGCTCCCAAAGTAAGTATCATTTCCAGTTTGGACAACCACACCAACGGCAGAACCACTGACTACAATTGTACTCATAAGGGCTATATTATCTATATCTGAAACATTCTCGTCTTTAGTAGGGTTTTTATTTTCAATAAACTTTTCCACAGGTTCCGATTCGCCAGTTAAGGAGGATTGACTTATAAATAGGTCAGTACAAGTTATAATTCTCATATCAGCAGGAATTAAATCTCCAGCAGCAAGATAGATAATGTCTCCTGGAACAACATTTGTCATCCTTATTTCTTCTGCTTTTTTCCTTTTCGCTTAATAGCTGTTGTAGTTGGAACTAAGTCTTTTAGTTTATCAGCTGTAATTTGAGACTTATACTCTTGTGTAAAACGGAGTATTACACTTATAGCTATAAGTGTAGATATAATAGCTATTGTTAGGTAACTTTTTTCTTCAACTGGCACAAAGGCAATATCTGTAAAATAGGATATAAATACTATAAAAAGGAGAATTAATATAAAGGGATCAAAAAAAGACCTTAATAAGTACATATACCAAGGTTTTCGCTTTTCATATAAAACTTCATTTAATCCTAAGCTCTCTAGTCTTCTAGAAGCTTCTTTTTCATCCAAGCCTTCTATGGATGTTGATAGATCCTTATAAATATCATCTATGCTTTTGCTGCTTGCATTTTGTAATTTTTCTTTTATAGCCAAGACCCCACCTCCAAATAATTAGATTTACAAGTAAGTATTAATCTAATCTATGCATATACAGTATATACCTATTTAAAGATTATTTAATCAAGGTTCTTATTCTATAAGAATTTTTTGCAGTTTCACTTAACTTTTTCAGTAGTTTATTATTAACATGGGCACCAATTAATGCGCCTACAATAGGAAGCATTTGCAATAGCTTTGCAATATCTAAATAATCTCTATATTCCTGTTGAAATTCTCTCCATTGGAAGTCATTTATATCTTGAGGTAGGCTAGCAGAATACTCATCCCAGTTTTTTATCCTAGAGAAAACTGTATTTACATGGGCTTTACTTGAAAAAGAAAGTTCAAAGATATTTAGTATAAAAAGTCTCTCCTTATAATCATCTACATCAAAGCCATATATACCTGCTACTTCAAATAGAAATTTAAATTTAATTGTCATAAGCAGTGGAAAATCAGCAAGTCCAGATACTATTCCGCCTGCTCCAGTTGCTGCTCCTTCTAGAATTGCCGCACTTGCATAAAAATTTGTCTTTTCTTTAAGGATTTTTTCCCTTTGAGCTAAGGTGTATCCGTACAATGGTTCTGCTTTACCAAATTTTGAACCAAAAAGTGCAAGTCTAGTTATGTTTTTTACAGTCGATGTAATAAATTCATGGTACTTTTCAGGAAACAATCCATTTATCCGTCTTTGGGTGCCCTTTGATAGTTTTTGAGTAATTGACGGCTTTTTCTCCATATTTTTTATCCAAATATTTAATTCCTGCTTTGCTCTTTTTTCATAAGAAGACATAGTATCACCATTTCTTTTGTATTTGTTGAATTTATACCCATTGACTAAAAAAATTTACACTATATTTTGGCTTACTTTATTGCTTAGCCTATAATGTGAAGCTTAAAATAAAGATATTCCATATTAATAATTAGAAAATAGATTTAAGGGTAAAGAATAATTTAGAGGATAATATTGAATATAAGGGGTGTGTATATGAATTCTAAAAGGTCAATTTTTGAAATAATTAAAACTAGAAAATCTGTGAGAAGCTATCTAGATAAAGAGATAGAGCAGGAGGAATTAGACAAAATAATGAGAGATATTAGCAAGTTTCAAGGGCCCTTTAGTGATACAGTTAGATTTGAACTAATTATAGATGATAAAGTATCATTAGATGATGAAAAGCTTGGAACTTATGGAATTATACAAGGTGCAAAGTATTACTTAGCTGCAATAGCAACTCGTGAAGAAGAGTGTTTATATGAGCTTGGATATACAACAGAAAGAGCGATACTTTACCTTACCGGTAAAAATCTTGGAACTTGTTGGATGGGTGGAACCTTTGAAAGGGCTAATTTCGTCAAAAAAGTTGAATTAAAAGATGGGGAGTACTTGCCTGTAGTTGTACCATTTGGTTATGAAAAAGACAAGCAAAGTATTAAGGATAAAATGATTAGGATATCTGCAGGCTCAGATAAGAGAACTGACTGGGGAGGGGTTTTTTTTAATGAAGAATTGGGAAAACCACTTCATCCCAATGATGCAGGTCCATATAAATCTGCACTTGAAGCTGTAAGAGTCGCGCCATCTGCTTCAAACAAACAACCTTGGAGGATAATAAAAAAAGAGGACGATTATGAATTTTATCTTAAGCCGACCCCTGGTTATGCAGAAAAACTTAAATTTAATATCCAAGAAATTGATATTGGAATAGCCATGTGTCACTTTGAATTGGTAGCCATGGAAGATAATCTCAAAGGTCAATGGGAGATAAGCTTAGGTAATAATGATAAGAATATAGATGATATGGTATATGTTGCAAAATGGCGAACACCAACTACAAACTGAAAGTATGGGGAGTTGAATATATGATATATGAAGGGACTGTTTACAGACCGCCATCTGAGGCTATGAGTTTTATACTACAAGCGACAATAGGCTGTTCACACAATGATTGTACTTTTTGCAGTATGTATAAGGATAAACAATTTAGAATAAGGGAGATACCTGAAATCTTAGAAGATATATACAAAGGGAGGTCTCTTTATCCACGAATAAAGAAAATTTTTATTGCCGATGGGGATGCTTTAATAATAAAAACACCAGACTTACTGAAGATAGTTAAAGAACTTGAGATTGTATTTCCAGAAGCAGAGAGTATTGGAATTTATGCATCTCCAAAAAGTGTCCATAAAAAGACTATTAAAGAGCTTAAAGAATTAAAAAATGCTGGAATTAGAATAGCATATCTTGGCCTTGAATCAGGTAGTGATAAAATACTCCAACTAGTTAATAAGGGTGATGATGCCCAAGGGATAGTAGAAGCTGGTCTTAAGCTAAGACAAGCTGGTATCTTATTATCTGTAACGGTTATTTCAGGCCTTGGTGGTAAAGAGCTTTGGCAAGAGCATGCTTTAGAAACAGCTAAAGCAATAAATAAAATGAATCCTCATTACCTTGGATTATTGACATTAATGCTAGAACCTGGGACTCCTCTTTATGAAAGTTATTCTAAAGGCGAATTTAAAATTCTGAATCCAGTAGAAATAGCTGAAGAAACTCTACTATTGCTTGAAAACTTGGATAGTCCAGGATGTATTTTTAGAAGCAACCATGCATCTAACTATGTTTCATTAAGAGGAACATTAAATAAAGACAAAGAAGCAATGATTTTAGAACTAAAAGAGGCATTGGAAGACAGTGACTTTAAAGAGGAATGGCTAAGAAGATTGTAGACTTTGTTTATATGTAGAAATTTGAGGGTAAACTCTAAGAGAGATATAAATAAAAAAGGAGGTAATTTAATGAGTAACCAATATCATGAGCCAGTTGAAAAGCTGGATGAACAGGCAAAAAATTTTACAAGGGCATTGGTGAGTTTGAAAGAAGAAATCGAAGCAATTGATTGGTACAATCAAAGAGTTGCTGTAACAGAAGATGAAGAGTTAAAGGAAATTATGGCTCACAATAGGGATGAAGAGATTGAGCATGCAATTATGACTCTTGAGTGGCTAAGAAGAAACATGGGAACAAAATGGGATGAGGAAATGAGAACATACTTATTTACAGAAGGTTCAATCGCTCATATTGAAGAAGCTGCACAAGAAGAAGGAGAAGTAAAAGTAGACAAAGGATTAGATATAGGTAATTTAAAATAGGGGGAATTAATATGCTATACAGAGAACTCGCACCTGTTTCAAACGACGCTTGGGATGAGATTGATGAAAGATCAGCAGAAGTTTTAAAGTCAACTTTATCTGCAAGGAAAGTAGTTAAGGTCAATGGACCAAAAGGATTAGATTACAGTGCAATAACTGATGGGAGGCTTGGAGAAACTAAAGAAAAAGGCGAGGTGTGCTTTGGCAATTATAATGTTCAGCCACTTACGGAAAGCAGAATTGAATTTGAGATTGACAGGTGGGAATTGGATAATATTGAAAGAGGAGCCAAAGATGTCGAGTTAGCACCACTTGAAGATGCCTTAAGAGAACTGGCACTGTTTGAGGATAATGCAGTTTATAATGGACTTGAAGAAGCAAGTATAAAAGGTCTTTCGCAGTATGGGGAGGCTCTTAAATTGGGAGAAAACTCCAAAGAGATAATGGAATCTGTTTTAAGTGGAGTTTTAAAATTACGAGAAAATTATGCAGTAGGAGCCTACACATTGCTAGTAGGTGAAGAAGCCTATAAGAGAATTCTTTCTCAAGAGGGTGGAGGATATCCATTAAATAAAAGATTGGAAGCTTTAATTGAAGGGGAAATTGTCTTTGGTCATGCTGTAAAAGGTGCATATTTGATACCATATGACCATGATGATTTAGAATTAACTATAGGCAAAGATTTTTCAGTAGGTTATCAAAACCACACTGCTGAAAAAGTTAAATTCTTTGCAACAGAATCTTTTACATTTAGAGTATTAGATCCAGGTATAGTAGTTAAGTTTGAGCTATAAAAACGAAAAGACCCGGGTAACCGGGTCTTATTATAGTTTTCTAGATCCATCATCGGAAGCAAGTTCTCTAAGCTTAGAGACCTGTTCTTGTCTACCTAATACAATCATAGTGTCACCAATTTCTAGAATCTCGTCTGAACTTGGATTAAATTCAAGTTTTTCGGAGTTTCTTTTTTTAATGGCAAGAACGCTTAGACCAGTTTTTTCAGGAATTCTTATTTCTCTT
>CAZRXS010000057.1:0-8615 GCA_964604145.1 uncultured Gudongella sp.
TGGATATTGTGGGCAAGTCTGTGGAAATCGTCATTTCTTAGCTTTTGTGTGTGGATAGACTCTTGATAATTGTTAAAATATAAGTTAAAGTATAGAGACAATATACTAATAATTGATAAGAGGTAAGCTTATGAAATTAAAAAAATATAAAGTTGGGATGAGAACAATTAAAACTGGTCTTGCAGTTGCAATTGGTCTTTTTATCGCTGAACTATTGGGTTTAAATAGTCCGCTATTTGTGGGAATAGGCGCTATAAGTACTATGCAGGCATCAGTATCACAATCATTTGTAATGGGTAAAAATAGGATATTGGCAACGGTTATGGGAGCATTGGTTGCAATTATAATAGAATTTCTATTTCCCAAAAATGTAATATTTCTAGGCTTTGGAATTATTATAATTATTCAAATATTAAATATTCTAGGATGGAAGAATTCAGTATCCCTTGCTGCTATAGTCTTTATTGCAGTTTCTTTAAAAACAGATGTTCCAATTATAAGCTCTGCCTTAAATAGAGTTTTAGATACCTTCGTAGGAATTGTAGTTGGAGTTTTAGTAAACTACTTTATCGCCACTCCAAATATCGATAAACTTTTTAATTCATTTAGAGATGAGTTTCTTTTCAAGGCAAAAGATTATGCTTATAAGCTAGCAGTTGCTAAATCAACAATAGATATAGCTAGTTTAAGAGAGGACCTTGCAGAGCTTGAAAATTTACAAGTTTTAATTGAAGATGAAACGAAAATTAATATTTCAAAAAATAAAGAACGAATTCATTCTGCTATCACATTGCATAAAATCCAAGATATTTACAGTAATCTTTCATCGCTTGAGATTATGAAGCATGTTGGAACCCTAAGTCCAGCTAATTTAAAGCTTATTGAACAAGTTTACGATATACAATGCATTTGGAGCGAAAAAGAAATTGTTTCAGAAGAAGATATTATATTTAACTACCACCTTGAAAAAGTGTTAATGGATTTATTGCTATTTAAAGAAGAAGGAAAAGACAATTCACAAATCACAAATCACAATTAAGAATACAATTTATGAATAAAGGATTAAGAATGTAGGGATAAAACTTATTGGGTATAATAATATATATAACAAAAATGTTTTTACCTTTGTAGATAGTATAAAGCTAATATATTTAAAAACGGAGGCTAGTTATGGAGAGTTTGAAACTTGCAGATTTTACAGATTATAAGTCATTGTCAAATCCAATGTTTTCACCAAACGGAGAGAATTTAGCATTTAATGTTCATAGCATAGACTTAGAGGATAACAAATACAATACAGATATTTTTATTTGGAATAAAAAAAAAGGAATAAAAAAATTAACTAGCTTTGGAGATAGTGAAGGTTTTTTATGGAAAGACAATGATACAATTCTCTTTAAATCTTTTAGGGATAAAAAAGATAAAGAAAAAAAAGCTAATGGCTATCCTCTTTCTCCATACTATGAGATAGCTACTGATGGGGGAGAGGCTAAAAAATTTTTCCAAATTCCTCTTAATATTTCATCTTTATATAAATTGTATGACGACAAATATCTTCTTATAGCCGACTTTGAACAAAGTTTAGGAGATTTTTGGAAATACACAGAACATAAAGAACAATCTAAAATAGATAAGCTAAAAGAAGATAAGTCATATGAAATTTTAGATGAGATACCATTTTGGTCAAATAATAAGGGCTTTACAAATAAAAAGAGAAACCGTTTATACCTGTATTCAGTAAAAAATAATGAATTAAAAAAACTAACAGATGAATTTACAAATGTTATTTCTGTTTCCATAAACAAAGATAAAACAAAGGCCCTTGTAATATGTTCTTCTTTTATAGATAAAATGAACATTTACAATGATTTGTTCCAAGTTCAAATAGAACCATTTCACCTTGAAAAAATCTCTCCTATTAAAAAATTTAAATATACTTATGCTGACTATATTGATGATAAAATAATATTTTTTGGGTCCGATATGAAGGAATATGGAGTAAATGAAAATCCTAAAATTTATTTAACTCACGATTTAGGAAAAACATATGTGAAAATTGCTGAACCAGATATTTCAACTCTCAACTCAGTAAATTCAGATACTAGGTATGGTAAAGGTCTTACATTTAAAGTAGATGGAGATTACCTATATTTTATTGCTACAAAAGTTTATTCTTCAGATTTATTCCGAGTCTCAATTAATGGAAAAGTTGAGCAATTATTAAAAAAAGAAGGCTCAGTTGATTCTTTTGATATATACAATGAAGAAGTTATTTATGTAGCATTAAGAGATCTTTATTTACAAGAACTATATAGCTTTAAAGAAAAAGAAACCAAGCTAAGCAGTTTTAATCAATGGGTAAATGACACAAAAACGCTTTCAAAAGCTGAAAAACTTTCCATAGAAACAGAAGATGGAAAAATCACTGGATGGATTCTCCCTCCAGTTAATTTAGAAAAAGATAAGAAATATCCTGGAATTCTATATATTCATGGTGGTCCGAAAACTGTATTTGGAACTGTATTTATTCATGAGCTCCAAGTCCTTGCAAATAATGGTTATTTTGTGTTTTTCCTTAACCCAAGGGGAAGTGATGGTTACGGAAACCAATTTGCAGATATAAGAGGAAAGTATGGCACATTAGATTATTCTGATATAATGGATTTTGTCGATAGTGTTTTAGAGGACTACCCTACTATCTCTCAAGCTAAATTGGGTGTTGCAGGAGGCTCTTATGGTGGTTATATGACAAACTGGATAATAGGACATACCAATCGGTTTAAAGCCGCTGTATCGCAAAGAAGCATCTCAAATTGGCTTTCTTTTTTTGGAAATTCAGATATTGGCTACTACTTTACTCCTGACCAAACAAGAGCAACACCTTGGGATAATCAAGAAGTGCTTTGGAATAATTCTCCACTCAAATATGCAGATCGAGTTGAAACCCCAACTTTATTTATACATTCACAAGATGATTATAGGTGTTGGCTACCTGAAGGAATACAGATGTTTACTGCATTAAAATACCATGGAGTTGAATCAAAGATGGTGATATTTAAGGACGAAAATCATGAACTTTCCCGTTCAGGTAAGCCAAAAGCAAGAATAAAAAGAATGGAAGAAATTATAGAATGGTTCGATAAATTCCTTAAAAGAAAGCAAACTTAAAAATGGTGGTAAAATGAAAAAATATTTAAAAATAGCAATGCAAAAAAAACCATTTATATTCTTAGACCAGCTAGTTTATAGGGTTAGTACCCACCATATTACTGGAGGTGGCGCAGCTCTTACATATTTCTTGGTCTTATCAGTGTTCCCATTTTTAATTGTGCTATTAAATGTGCTTAGTTACACCCCTTTAGGAAGTGTGGATGTAATCCTAGATATGATTAAATACATACCAGTAGACATACAAAAAATAATTGAAGGCTTTGTTACCGATGTAGTTTCTGGTAGTTCACAAGGACTTCTTTCAGTCGCAGCAATTGGTGGTATTTGGACAGCATCCAGTGGAGTAAGGGCAATTATTAGGTCTTTAAATGAAGCTTATGAATGTAGTGACAATAGATCTTTTCTAAAGCAAAGGGGATTAAGCATGTTTTTTACAGTTGCTCTTATAATAATGATAGTAATTGTATTTATAACCCTTGTCTTAGGAAAATTATTAGGTCAGTTGGTATTTGAATTTTTAAATATAACAACTTATTTCCTTGCGATTTGGAATTATTTAAGATTTATAATCCCATTGTTATTTATGATTTTAACCTTTGCTCTGCTTTACAAATACGGTCCTAATGTTGATGGGAGACGTTCTATCTCATTAAAAGAAACCTTGCCAGGAGCTATATTCTCGTCATTGGGTTGGATATTAATTTCAACTTTATTCTCCTTTTATGTGTCAAATTTTGGAAAATATTCTGTTACCTATGGAAGTCTTGGAGGAGTAATAGTACTACTAGTGTGGCTGTTTATAAGTAGTATTATGATTATATTAGGCGGAGAAATTAATGCCACTCTTGAAAGTTTAAAAAAAAGAGATTATGCTATGGATACAGAAAGATCATTTGTAAAAAAACTATTAGAAAATAATTAAGAATTAGACAAAGTCAAATTCCTATAATTTTGTAGAAATAAGTGCAAGTCCAGTTACACTATCTGCACCAGCTCCTAAAAGTTCCTTTGCACTTAGGTTAAGTGTAGTCCCAGTAGTTACTAAATCATCTATAAGAAGTATCTTTTTTCCTCTAATAAGCTCCGAATTCTTAATACTAAATGAATTATCCAGATTATGTCTTCTCGCCAAACTTGAAAGCTTGTTTTGTTCCTTGGTCCATTTTGACTTGATTAAAACTTTATTTAAAATTGGCTTATTTAAATTCCCTCCAAGGGCATTGGCCAATAAATAAGCTTGATTATACCCTCTCCTAGCCTCTTTTCTCCAGTGAATTGGTACATATAAAATACAATCAAAATCATAAATTTGCTTCTCTTTTATTGTCTTTAATAAATAGCTGCTAAAAGGTGAGTAAAGATAAGACTTATCTTGGAATTTGAACTTATGGAAAAAATCTCTTGTGAAATTATTATAAAATAAGGAAACATAGCAGTCTTTTATATAAGGACTATCCAATTTACATTCTCCATGGATCTCTTCAATCCTAGCTCTGCATTCGCTACACAAAAAGTGTTCAATATAGTTTGTTTCATCTTTACAGAAAAAACAAAGGTCTTTTGTTGGAAAAATTAATTTATTTAACATTAGATTCTCCTATTTGTGAATTTCTTTTAAAAGCCTAAAGTAGCTGGTAATTTTTTTATCAAGTGAAGAATACCTCCTTGAAATTAAATTGTTTCTTATCATCTGAGAAATATATCTTTTTTCTCCAACCAATACAACTAAATCTCTTGCTCTTGTTATAGCAGTATAAAACAAATTTCTGGTCAATAGCATTGGCGGCCCACTCCATGCTGGAATTATTACAGCAGGAAATTCACTGCCTTGAGATTTGTGAATTGTTGTTGCATACGCAAGTTTTAATTCATCTGCCTGCTTAAACTCATAAAAAACTCTTTTCCCATCTTCAAACAAAACTTTTATTATGCCTTCTTCATCATCTATCTCTTCTATATATCCAAAATCGCCGTTAAAGACTCCTGTTCCTTCCTCTGTCACATAGTTATTTTCAACGACTTCCCAAGTAATTTGATAATTATTTTTTACCTGCATAATCTTGTCACCTTCTCGAAAAACTTCTTCCCCAAATCTTCTTTCTCGTTTCGATTCAGATTTTGGATTTAATACTTTCTGAAGTTCTTCATTTAGCTTAACTACGCCTAAATCTCCTTTTCTCATAGGAGATAAAACCTGAATATCTTTTAGTGGATGAAATCCATAAAACTTAGGTAGTCTTTCAGAGCAAAGATTAGTAATAGTCTGTAAGATTTCACCTGGGCTTTTATTGTGTATAAAAAAGAAGTCCTTATCTTTCTCGTTTACAAGTGGATTTTTACCCTTATTTACAAGATGTGCATTTAAGGTTATCATACTTGCTTCACCTTGCCTAAATATCTCATCAAGATGGAGAACTTTTATAACCCCTGAATTAATAATATCTTTAAGTACATTTCCAGCTCCAACAGATGGCAATTGGTCTACATCTCCTACCAGTATAAGCCTTGTGCCCATCCTGATAGCCTTTAGTAGTTGACTCATCAATATTATATCAATCATTGAAAGCTCATCTATTATTATTACATCGCAATCAAGAGGGGAATCTTCATCCCTATTAAATCCTGACTCTTCGTTTGCAAAAGAAATCTCAAGCAGTCTATGAATTGTCTTTGCCTCTCTATTTGTTGTTTCTGTTATTTTCTTTGCAGCTCTTCCAGTTGGCGCCGCTAAAAGCACCTCTTTCTTTTCAAATTCCATAATCTTTATAATTGCATTTATTATAGTCGTTTTTCCTGTTCCTGGTCCTCCTGTTATAACACAAACTCCATTTTGGATTGAACTTTTAATTGCAGAAATTTGTTTCTCTCCAAATTTTATCTCACTCTCCTTTTCAATATCACTAATAACTTTATCAACATCTAAACTTATCTCACTTTGTTCCGATAGACTAAGCTCAACCAAAGACTTGGCTACATTATTTTCAGCGACATGGTAGGGCATATAATAAACCAAGTTTTTTTCATCTTCTCTTGTCATGAAAAAGCTTTGTGAAAATAGCAGTGAGCTTAATTCAACTTTAACAAGATCCCTTGAAACCTGAATCATCATAGAAGTTTTTTCTAATAATTCTTCTTCTGGTAGATAGCAGTGTCCCTCCCCTGCAGCATTTAAAATAATATACTTAAGGGCTGCTCTTATTCTATATGGTGAATCTGAACTTACACCCATTTTCCTAGCAATATCATCTGCTGAACGAAAGCCTATCCCATAGATATCTTCGGCAAGCCTATATGGATTTTCTCTAATTACTTTTAGTGTATCATTGCCATACTGCTTATATATCTTCATACTTTGATTTGCGGAAATATTAAACTCTTGAAGAGCTACAACAACTTCTCTAGCTTCTCTTTGTTCATCAAAACTCTGCATTATCTTTTCAAGTTTTTTCTTTCCAATACCATCTATCTCTAGTAATCTTTCAGGGTAGTATTGAATAATATCAAGAGCCTTATCTCCAAATCTATCTACAATTTTTTCAGCAGTCTTTGGCCCAATATTTGGAATTAGTCCAGAAGCCAAATAGTTTTTAATTCCAATAACAGAAGATGGCATAATAGATTTTATTTGTTCAAACTTAAATTGTTCTCCAAATTTATCATGGTATGTAAAATAACCCTCTAATAAAACAGGTTCGTCCTTTCTAATAAATGTTGCAATTCCAACGATAGTAATGCTACCTTCTTCAGTATATAATTTTGCAACAGTATAGCCATTTTCTTCATTTCTATATACAATATCTTCAATAATCCCTTGTATTTCCATATGCTCACCTCCAATACTAAATCAATTATAACAAAAACCTGCCATAATATCACAAAATATTAGGCAGGACCCTTTTATTTTAAAGCTTGTTTTAATATTTGAACCTTATCTGTTTTTTCCCAAGTCATATCTAAATCTGTTCTTCCCATATGCCCATATGCAGCAAGTTGCTTATAGATAGGCTTTTGTAAATCTAAATATCTTATTATCGCTGCGGGTCTTAAGTCAAAGTTTTCCATTACAAGTTTTTTAATCTCATCTTCACTAACTTTCCCAGTCCCAAAGGTGTCTACAAACACTGAAAGTGGACGAGCAACCCCTATTGCATAAGCTAGACCAATTTCACATTTATCTGCTAACCCTGCTCCTACAATATTTTTAGCAACATATCTTGCAGCATAGGAAGCTGATCTATCAACTTTTGTTGGATCTTTCCCAGAAAAAGCCCCTCCGCCATGTCTTGAATATCCACCATAGGTATCCACAATAATCTTTCTACCAGTTACACCTGCATCTCCCATTGGGCCACCTACAACAAACCTGCCCGTAGGATTTACATAGTATTTTGTACTTTCATCAAGCATCTCTATTGGGATAATTGGTTCAATTACATGTTTTTTAATATCCTTATAAATATCCTCCAACTCTACATCTGGACTATGCTGGGTTGAAACTACAATACTATCAATTCTCTTTGGCTTGTCATCCTCATACTCCACTGTTACTTGAGTTTTACCATCTGGTCTAAGATAGGTAAGTGTACCGTCTTTTCTAACCTCTGCAAGCTTTCTGGCGAGCTTGTGAGCCAAAGATATTGGTAGAGGCATTAGTTCCTCTGTTTCATTACATGCATATCCAAACATCATCCCTTGGTCACCTGCTCCAATCCTGTCTAGCTCATCCTCGCTTAAGCCTTTTTGTTCTAACGATTTGTCAACTCCCATAGCAATATCAGATGATTGCTCATTAATTGATGTAAGCACCGCACATGTATCAGCATCAAAGCCATATTTAGCTCTTACATACCCAATATCTTCTACAGTTTGTCTTGCTATCTTTGGAATATCAACATAGCAAGATGTTGTGATTTCTCCAGCTACTAGAATTAGTCCTGTTGTAACCAACGTCTCACAAGCAACACGAGCATCCGGATCTTGTTCTAATATTGCATCTAAAACAGCATCAGCTATTTGGTCACAAATCTTATCAGGGTGTCCCTCTGTAACTGATTCTGATGTAAATAACCACTTCTTCATCAATAAGCCTCCTTTATTAAAAAATTAAAAAACCTATCCAAAAGGAAAGGTGAGTTTGCACTACACCTCATCTTCCAGAAACATCGTTCTGCAGGAATTAGCACCTATAATATAGGTTGCTGGGTTTCATCGGGCCTATCCCTCCACCACTCTTGATAAGGTAATCAAGATATTTAATTTTCTAAACATATCCTAGCACAACCACAAATTATAGTCAATAAATACAGAGAAAAACAAGAGAAAAACAATTCCGATTTAACTCTTGCATTTTCTTAAACTTTGTCCTATAATAAAGAAGTTGACACAAAACATCGGGGTGTAGCGCAGTTTGGTAGCGCACGTGGTTTGGGACCATGGGGCCGGGG
>CAZRXS010000058.1:0-8236 GCA_964604145.1 uncultured Gudongella sp.
TTAATCCCTTATTATTAAATATTTTTATACCATTGTATTCTCCTGGATTATGAGAAGCTGAAATAACAACCCCTGCAATAGCGTTGTATTTCCTAATTAAATAAGCAACAGCTGGCGTTGGGATTATTCCTAGTTGCATAACATTTAATCCCATAGATGCTAGACCTGCGCATAGTGCCGCTTCAAGCATGTCTCCAGAAATTCTAGTATCTTTTCCTACAACTACTATGCCCTTATCTTTGTTACTTAAAATATCGCCTGCTGTCCTTCCGATTTTAAAAGCCAGTTCTGGTGTTAATTCTAGATTTGCAATGCCCCTTATGCCATCGGTCCCAAATAATTTGCCCATTGCTTTTCCTCCTTTTTTGCTTTTATCTCATATTAAGGGATAATTTTTTTTAACAATTTCCTTAAGTTCTTTCTTTGTATTTAAACTTGGATCATCTATAACACAATTTAATAAACAATCAAGAATCTCCCCAATAATCTTACCTTGTTTATAGCCTAATTCGATTAAGTCCTCTCCATTAATAAGCAAGTGCTTTCTTGAAAAAGGTTCTTTAGCTTGGAGTATCGACCTAACTTCTCTTCTTTTTGCTTCAAGATAAGAGGTATCTTTTGTTCCTCTTTTACTTAATCTGTCAGCAATTTGTAAATCTATAAGATTTTCTATCTGATCTTCACCAATTCTTTGTATTTGTCTTTTTAATCCTTTTCTTTTTAAATCTGGATGATGAATCATGTGTTCTTTAATTAAATTTAATGTTGTTTCTATTAATTTAGAAGAGCAGTTTAACCTTAACAAAATCTCTCTTCCTATTTCAACACTAGCTTTATCGTGACCATAAAAATGCCCTACCCCTCTATTATCTATTGAAAATGTATATGGTTTCCCAATGTCATGCAATAAAGCGGCTAGTCTTACATTTAGAACTTTTGGTGTATTATCCAACACTCTAAGTGTGTGCTGAAATACTGATCTATCATGGTGAGGGTTTCTCTGGTCAAATCCAATTGCTGGCATAAGCTCTGGAATAACTTGCTTTAATAAACCCATCTCTCTCATTAACAAGAATCCTCTTGAAGGTTTATCTGATAATAATATCTTAAATAGTTCTTCTCTAATTCTATCAATACTAACACTAGCTAAGTTAGCAGAAAGTTCACTGCAAGCTTTAGATGTCTCTATATCTATTAAAAAGTCTAATTGACAAGCAAATCTCACTGCTCTTAATATTCTAAGGTAGTCTTCACTAAGCCTTTCTATTGGATTTCCTACTGTTCTTATTAGATTTTTCTTTAAGTCCTTAAGTCCATTAAAAGGGTCTATTAAGCCTTCCATTTCATTGTATGCCATAGAATTAATTGTAAAGTCTCTTCGCTCTAAATCTTGAATTAAATCCTCTGTAAAAACAACACTACTAGGTCTTCTTCCATCTTCATATATATTATCACGTCTAAATGTTGTTATTTCAACTCCGCCTTCATCTTGGATAACTATAATTGTTCCAAATTCTTTACCTACCTCTACTGTTTTAAATTCACTAAATAATTCTATTATTTCTTTAGGTGTTGCAGATGAAGTTATATCGTAATCATTTGGTTGCTTGTTTAAGAGAGAATCCCTTACAGAACCTCCAACTAAATAGGTTTTAAATCCATTTTTTATTAATCTTTCAATAATATTATTAACATAATCAGGTATAAATATTTTCATAACATCCTCCATTTAATATACTTATAAGTATAGCATAAAATGGAAAGTCTAGAACAATAAAAGTTACTAAATATTTATATTTAGTAACTTTTATAAGTTTCTATCTTAAATAATTCTTAAATAATAGACTTGCATTATGTCCGCCAAATCCCAAAGAATTTGATATTGCATAATTCACTTGTCTATTTACTGCCTTATTTGGAGTGTAGTTAAGTCTACATTCTTCATCAGGAGTTGAATAATTTATAGTAGGCGGAATAATATCATTCTTAATAGATAGCACAGTTGCTATTGCCTCTATTCCACCTGCAGCTCCTAATAGATGTCCTGTCATAGATTTTGTTGAACTTATATTTATATCCTTTGCATATTCACCAAACACGGTTTCAATTGCAAGCGATTCAAGCTTGTCGTTAAAATATGTGCTTGTGCCATGTGCATTTATATAGTCTACTTCTTCTTTTTGTAT
Organism: uncultured Gudongella sp.; assembly: GCA_964604145.1. GTDB lineage: Bacteria > Bacillota > Clostridia > Tissierellales > Tissierellaceae > Gudongella. The sequence continues at coordinate 2,187 of CAZRXS010000058.1, forward strand.
TCCCGCTTCAGATATAGCTAGTTCCATTGCTTTACTAGCCCCTTTAGCTTCTGGGTCTGGTTGGGTAATATGGAAAGCATCAGAGGTTGAGCCATATCCTACCAACTCTGCATATATCTTAGCACCTCTTTTAAGAGCATGCTCCAACTCCTCTAAAATTATTATCCCTGAACCTTCTCCCATAATAAATCCATCTCGTTCTTTATCAAAAGGCCTACTTGCTGTCTCGGGAGAATCGTTTCTAGTTGATAGCGCCTTCATGGAAATAAATCCTGCAACAGAAAGCTTTGTTATTGAACTTTCTGTTCCTCCCGTTACTATCATATCGTGATATCCATGTTTTATACTTCTGAAGGCTTCACCTATAGCATGCGTTGCTGATGCACAAGCTGTGGTTAAAGTGATAGATGAACCCTTCAAACCTAAATTCATAGATACCTGTCCAGCTGCCATATTTGTTATCATCATTGGAATAAATAATGGACTTATTCTGGAAGGTCCTTTTAATTCCATTTTTTCTTTTTCTGCTTCTAATGTAATTATGCCACCAATACCTGAGCCTATAATCGTTCCTACTCTCTCTAAGTCAAGTAATCCAAGATCTATATCGCCATCTTCAATAGCCTGCTTAGAAGCTGCAACTGCGTATTGTGAAAATAAATCCATCCTCTTTGCTTCCTTTTTCCCCATATACATTGTAGGATCAAAATTCTTTACCTCAGCTGCTATCTTTACATCATGGTCTTTAGGGTCAAACTTGGTTATATAACCTATCCCTGACTTCCCTTTTATTAAACCATCCCATAGCTCATCCTTACTGTTACCTAAAGGAGATATCGCTCCAAGGCCTGTTACAACAACTCTTTTCATCTAGACACCTCTCTTTAATTTACGCTATTTTTGACTCTACGTATTTAACTATATCGCCAATGTTTTTAAAGCCTTCTGCAACATCATCTGGCACTTCGATTTCAAACTCATCTTCTAGGGCCATCATAATCTCAACTGCATCTAGTGAATCTGCTTTTAAATCCTTCATTAGAGAAGTCTCCTCATTAATTACCTCTACATCTACATCCAATTGTTCTGCAATAATTTCTTTTACTTTATCAAATACCATTTTTGTTTCCTCCTTTTATTATATGTTCATTCCACCATCTATTTCTATTACTTGTCCTGTTATATAGTCAGATTTTTCACTTGCTAGAAAAACTACTAAGTCACTAATTTCTTTTGTACTTGCAAAATATCCTAGCGGTATTGCCTTTAACATTGTTTCTTTTACTTCATCAGAAAGTGCATTTGTCATATCTGTAGATACAAACCCAGGTGCAATAGCATTTACTCTAATTCCTCGTCCTGCAAATTCTTTTGCTGTGGACTTTGTTAATCCAATTAGTCCAGCCTTTGAAGCTGAATAATTAGCTTGTCCTGCATTTCCCATTATCCCCACTACTGAAGATAGATTTATTATTTTACCATATCTTTTCTTCATCATAGAACGAGCTACAGCTTTAGTTGTAAGAAAAGCAGATTTTAGATTTACTGTTATAACATCATCCCAATCCTCTTCACTCATTCTAATAAGCAAATTATCTTTAGTTATTCCAGCATTATTTACTAAAATATCTACAGTTCCAAGTTCTTCTCCAATAAGCTTTATCATATTGTCTACATCTTCTTTAGAGCTTACATCAGCTTTTATTGCGACTGCCTTTGATCCTATTTCTTCTATTTCATGCTTAACGATTTCTGCCATTTCACGATTGCTATTAAAAGAAAAAGCAATATCGTATCCTTCTTTTGCCAGTGCCAACGCAATTTCTTTGCCAATTCCTCTACTAGCACCTGTTATCAATGCAATCTTTTTACTCATTTTTATGCCCCCTTATTTATAGTATCTAGAACATTATGAAAACTGTCTACATCTGAAATCGAGAGAGCTTTTACATCTTTTTTTATTGATTTTCCTATACGTTTTACAAATCCTGTTAGTGAATTTCCTGGACCTATTTCAATAAAAGTATCTACGCCATCCTCTATCATATATTCTATAGACTGTTGCCACATTACTGAATTAGATACCTGGTCTACAAGCTTTTGGATTAAATCAGATTTATCTGAAATAACATATCCATCTACATTTGTCACTACTTTTTTCTCAAAACTCGCTATTTGTATTTTTTCTAGTTCGCCCCTTAATCTTTCCCCCGCTGGTTTCAACAGCGATGAGTGAAATGGTGCACTTACTGGAAGTTCTACGACCTTTTTAGCTCCTAATTCCAATGCCACCTTGCCAGCTACCTTTAAACCCTTTAACTCCCCAGAAATTACAATTTGATCTGGACTATTATAGTTAGCAACCTCGACAATACCGTAATCTTTGGTTTTTAAGAGTAATTCTGGCAGCTTTTCCCTAGATAATCCTAGCAATGCCATCATCCCTCCCAAGCCTTGTGGTACTGCTTCTTGCATAAAGCGACCTCTTTGTCTTACTATTGTAAGTGCATCCCTAAATAAAATTGATTTGCTTTTTACTAAAGAGCTATACTCACCTAAACTTAGTCCTGCTGTGTAATCACAATCTATGCCTTCTTTTTCAAGTACTCTTAACATTGCAATGCTCGCGGTTAAAATAGCAGGTTGAGTATTTTCAGTTTTCTTAAGGTCTTCTTCATTTCCATTAAATATAAGCCCACTCAGATCGGAATTTAAAGTGTCATCTGCTTCTTCAAAGACCATTTTAGCTTCTTTGATCTGATTGTAAAAATCCATTCCCATACCTATATGTTGAGCGCCTTGGCCTGGAAACAAAAATGCTTTTTTATTCATCCTATTCACCCCCTTTACTGTTGTTTAGGGTTTGAATTAATAAATCGGCTTCATTTAAAATATCTAGTAAAATATCTTTGCAACTCTTTATATCGTTTATCATTCCTGCAATTTGGCCAGACATTATTGAACCATTATCTACATCTCCATCAACCACAGCTAGACGAAGTTTTCCTGCGCCTTCTCTTTCAAGTTCTTCAGGAGGAGTGTTCAATCTTTCTAATTCCAAAAACTCTTTTGTAAATCTGTTTTTTATTAATCTTACAGGATGACCCGTAGTTCTTCCTGTTACTATCGCATCTCTATCCTTTGAAGATAATATTTTCGCTTTATATTTATCGTGTACTTTAGCTTCAGTAGAACATACAAATCTAGTTCCCATCTGAACTCCTTCAGCACCAAGTGCTAAAGCTGCTAAAAACCCTCTACCATCTCCAACACCACCAGCTGCAATAACTGGTATATTAACCGCATCTACTACTTGAGGTACAAGTACCATTGTGGTAAGTTCTCCAATATGTCCACCCGCTTCAGTACCTTCCGCAATTATAGCATCTACTCCTTGTTTTTCCAGTCTCCTTGCCAATGCAACACTTGGGACTACAGGTATAACTTTTATATTGTGCTCTTTAAGCTTTTCTAGATATTTCCCTGGATTACCAGCACCAGTTATGACTACTGGCACTCCTTCTTCACAGACAATATTGACAATATCATCTACAAAATATGATAATAACATTATATTTACACCAAATGGTTTATCTGTCATAGTCTTTACTTTTCTTATTTCTTCTCTAATAACATCCCCAGGTGCATTGCCTGCTGCTAATACGCCAAGCCCGCCAGCTTCTGATACAGCTGCTGCTAATTCACTTGTCGCAACCCAGGCCATTCCACCTTGAATTATTGGATATTTAATATTTAAAAGATCTAATATTCTCGAATTATACATCCCTTGCCTCCTTATTCCATTTTATGACTAAAGAAGCCCAAGACAATCCAGCACCAAATGCAACTAATAATACATTATCACCTTTTTTTATCTTGTTTTCACTTAATGCTTCATCCAGCGCAACAGGAATTGAGGCAGCGGAAGTATTTCCGTACCTATCAAGATTTACTCCAATTTTCTCTCTACTTAACTTCAACTTTTTCATTGCTGAATCAATGATTCTTGAGTTTGCCTGATGAGGAATTAAAAAATCAATATCCTCCTTTTTTAGTCCTGCTCTTTTCAAGACCTCCAAAGAAGATTTTTCCATAACTCGTACTGCAAACTTAAATACTTCCTTACCATCCATTCTAATAGTATGAAGCTTTTGTTCAACGGTTTCTTTTGTTGCAGGCATCTTCGACCCACCTGCAGGAATAATCAAAACATCTCCATTGACACCATCTGACCCAAGCTCTGAAGAAAGTATTCCAAAACTTTCGTCACATGGTTCCAATACACACGCTCCTGCTGCATCTCCAAACAAAACACAAGTATTTCTATCGTCCCAATCTACTACCTTTGACAGAATTTCTGCACCTATTACCAATACCTTTTTATACATCCCTGTCTTTATAAAGTTGGCAGCTACCACAAGCCCGTAATTAAATCCTGAACAACCAACGCTAATATCAAAAGCAGCTGCCTTTTTAGCACCTAGGTTTTTCTGTACCATTGCTGCGGTTGATGGGAATAAATGGTCTGGTGTTGCGGTAGCAACTACTATCAAATCTAACTCTTCTGCATCTATTTTTGCATCCGCTAAAGCTCTTTGTGCTGCTAAGCTAGCCAAATCAGATGTAGCAAGATCTTTATCTGCTATCCTTCTCTCCTTTATCCCTGTTCTAGACACAATCCATTCATTATTTGTATCAACAATCTTTGACAGGTCATCGTTGGTAAGTATATTATCAGGCACGTAACTACCAACCCCTGTAATTCCAACAGATATATTATTCAATTAATCACCTCCATATTTACCATACAAAAAAATTTTACACCTCCATAATTTTAGTTTGCAAAGTAGATGTTTTTCGATTATGATTGACTATAGATTAATGCAAACTTAAAACAAGTATAAATGAAAAACTATATTAAATCAATATATTATTTTTTTTCTTGCTAAATAGCGACTTGCATCCTGTTTTTAGGGAGGAGAATTGAATGCACAATAAAAAAGCAATCTTAATATGCTTACTATTAGTAATTGTTATTAATGTTTTCCCAATTATTGCGGTTGCTGATGCTGGTCCAAAACCATCATTAGAAATTATAGTTAAGGGAATAGACAATAATAATTATTGGTTAGATTTACTGGTAACTGATGAAAGCAGCTATTCTTGGTTAGAATTAGCTGATGAAGAACGAGAAACAGTAAAAAAACTAGCAGAATATGAGGATGAAGAAGGGTTTCATCCTGCACTTTTAGTTGGTACTCGTGTCCCCTTAAGCGGAGAATTAAAGGGTGAAAAAAATCCAGACAATACTTATTCTCATAATTTTAGCTATGTTGGAACACCAGAGCTCTTTAAAATCGCCATATTAACTGAAGATAACAATTTAATAATATCAGATTTAATTCATAGAAAGCATTTTAATTCTATTGTTAAATTTGATTTAACAGATGAAAATTTAAAAGAAGATATCTTATCAGCGGGAAAAGCCAAAGAGATAATCCCAATTTGGAGGATGTCCTTGGGTTTTATATCAAGACTTCTACTCACTTTAGTAATTGAAATAGGAATTGCGCTATTGTTTGGCTTTACAATTAAAAATTCAGGAAAAACACTTCTTAAAACAAATATACTAACACAAGTGCTGTTAAATATTGCGATACTATGGATAAATCTGTCATATGGAATGTTTGCCGCTCTATTTATATTTCTATTGATGGAGATATTAATAATTATCTTTGAAACAATTATTTATGCAAAATATTTAACTGAAAAACCCATAGGAAGAAGAATTGTATATGGGATATTGGCTAATGTTGCATCCCTGATTGCAGGTTTTGGAATTAACTTAATCATGTAATAATTTTATTGAAGAAATGCACAATAAAGGTGTATAGGAGGTGAAAATCGTTGAAAACTTACTATATAAAAGATATAATGCAAATAATTCCACATAGGCAACCTTTCTTATTTGTAGACAAGGTAGAAGTTCTTGAGGCTGGAAAAAGTGGGATAGGATATAAATCTGTAACCATAAACGAACCTTTCTTTGC
>CAZRXS010000059.1:0-8221 GCA_964604145.1 uncultured Gudongella sp.
CATCAACTTAGTATAACTAAGAAATTATTAGCTGTCAAATGTTAGTGCTTTTAATAATTATATTCTTAGTATATACTATAATAAATAATCAAAGGAGCTGTTTATAATGGGAAAAGGATATATTCACATCTACACAGGTAATGGAAAAGGCAAAACAACTGCTGCTTTTGGTCTAGCAATTCGAGCTGCTTTTTCCGGGAAAAAGGTGTATATAGGCCAGTTTATAAAAGATATGGAGTATAATGAAACAAAAATTTCAACTCTATTACCCCAAATAAAGATTGAGCAGTTGGGTTATGGTTGTTTTATAACAGGTCCGCCAAAAGAAAAGGATATACTAAAAGCAAAAGAAGCATTGGAACATTGCTCATCAATTTTGCAATCTGGAGAATACGACCTGGTTATACTAGATGAAGTAGTAGTTGCAATTTATCTTAAACTATTAAATGAAGATGAAGTTATTAAAGCAATAAAAGCAAGACATCCCTCTGTTGAGGTTCTTATAACAGGCCGTTATGCTAGTGATAATCTTATAGAGATGGCTGACCTTGTTACAGAAATGAAAGAAATAAAACACTACTATAATAAAGGAGTCCTGTCTAGAAATGGTATAGACTGTTAATCTTTCTTTTTTACATTACTGTTTTTATATAAAAATTCTTTCACAGGCTCTTGAGGCGAATCCATAGTACAAAGAGTTGCGAAATGATAGTTTTAATTGCATCTACTAACTTCATGCTCTATATATGTAACAATAATTACTCTATTTCCTCTCTTTTATTGTCCAATTAGTCTAGATGCTATAATCAACAAAGTCCCTATACCAGCAAATATTAACATAAGCTTAAACCTTGGATCCATCTTATTATTTCTATTTAATCCACTCATATTAATTTCCTCCTTTGCTATGGTCTCTTTAAATTATATCATATAGAAATTAATTTTAAATCTTTGCATAATAAATCTATAGTGGATACCACCATGTATATGGTTCTTCTGTATGTGCAACTCCTATAAGTATCTCTTCTCTTTTATTTTTAAAATAATTAGCTAGAACTATTTTTATAACTGGGTGGAAGTCTTTTGTTAAAATCTCTTCTTCAGCAACCCAAAATAATTTCCCTTCATCACTATCTACAAATTCTTTTGAACTTAGTTCCCCAAAAAATATATGATTTACAACCACTTCATCCTTATCAGGATCTTTATTATAGACAATGTATTTTAAACTGAAATCTGTTAATTTATTCTTAGAGATTCCTGTTTCTTCTAAGATTTCTCTATAAATTGCACTGTATGGATTGTTGATTTCTTGGGCTTCCATGTGCCCACCTACACCAAACCAATAACCTGGTGCTATTTGTCTGTCTTCTCCTCTTTTCATTAATAGCACTTGATTCTCATAAAACAAAAAAGCCGTTACGATATTTCTAAAATAAAGCATGTTCTCTTTCACCCCTTATAACTTAAATATACCCAGAATTTATGCTTAATCCCTTTCTAAAAATATAAAAGTATAAAAATCCATCTAGAGAATTGTTATATTGTTATAAGGAAGGCTCTGGTGAAACTCATTAACGGAAAGTTCGCTAATTGAAAGAATAAAAAAAGTAAAACTTTCCTATTCATTATAAAAAAGACCAAACGAGGTCTTTTTTAAACAGCTATATATAATCGAGGTCTTCTATTTTTTAATAGGGATATTGCCACTCTCGTTTTTTCCATAAATTTAAAATCTATATCCATAAAAAGTATCCCTTCTTACTCCAAGGATTTGGATCATTTTAAAGATTTTTGTTTATCCTCTAAACACCATACTATATCTCTATAGCTCTCCGGGTCAGTATCTCCCTCTGTGCTTATTATTAAAATCGAAGAATCCTTATTTAAATTAAGATTTGACTTTAGTTCTTTAAATTTTTCATTCTTCAACGCATAATATAAAATACCCATTCCAAGTGCTCCTGACTCACCAGAGATAATTTTTTCATCGTCTTTTAATGGGTTCGCAAAAATTCGCATTCCTAAAGCTGCAACTTCATCGGAACAAGACAATGCTCCATCACTATAATCTCTAATAATATCCCAGCTTATTGTATTTGGCTCCCCACATGCAAGGCCAGCCATAATAGTGTCCATATCTCCCTCTACTTTTTCAATTTTTTCTGCAAGGATTGAGCGATATATGCAGTCAGCTTTTTCTGGTTCTATAATATACACCAAGGGATAATCTTCACCATATTCTAATAAAAGACAAGCAATCATCGAGGCTGCAAAAGACCCAACACCTGCTTGTAAAAAAACGTGTGATGGCTTTTCTTTTATTTGTTCCATTATTTCTTCCATAATAGTTCCATATCCTTGCATAATCCAAGTTGGAATTTTCTCATAACCCTCCCAAGCAGTATCTTGTATTACAACCCATCCGTGTTTTTTACTCATTTCATCAGATAATCTTACTGCTTCGTCGTAGTTCCCATCGATAATATAGGCTTCTGCACCTTCTGCTCTTATATTATCCAACCTAATCTGGGAAGATCCCCTTGGCATATACACAACACATTTTTGACCTAGCCTATTGGCAGCCCATGCAACAGCCCTGCCATGATTCCCATCTGTCGCAGTAACAAAGGTTATATCACCAAGTCTCCTTTTAACGCTATCTAAACTTAGGTAATTAAAATCAATGTCTTCAATATGCTTTTCAAGTTTTTCTGCTAAATACATCCCCATAGCATAAGAAGCTCCTAAAACTTTAAAAGCATTTAATCCAAACCGATAACTTTCATCTTTAACATGTACAGAATATACTCTAAGATGATCTGCTAGGTTAGATAATTTTACAAGTGGTGTTGGTTTATACTCCTTAAAACTTGTATGAAATTCCATTGCTTGTTCAATATTTTTTTTAGATAAGTAATCAAAACCAACACTGTCTATAAAATCTTTTCTTGTTCCCTTAAAATGTGCTCTAATCAATCCAATCAACTCCTATAGAACTTTTTTAGTATTTATCTTCAACTAACCTACTACTAATCTATCATTTTATAATAAAATCTAGCCTTTTGAGCTGGCCATCTTTAGCTTTTTAATTAAATTAAAGAACAATTTCTATCGAGCTATCGTTTCTAGCCCAAGCTCTTCTTCTTTCCTAAAAAATTACCTTCATCCAAGGCTATTCTATTATGCTCACTAGCGTACCTATCTCTTTTATTTCACATTCTACGACATCCCCTGCTTTAAGGTAACGAGGAGGATTAAAACCCATTCCAACTCCAGCAGGTGTTCCTGTAACGATTATGTCTCCAGGTTCAATAGTAATTCCCCTTGAAAAATCTTCAATTATACTAGGAATATCATGTATAAGCATGCTTGTATTCCCATTTTGTCTAATTTCACCATTTACACGCGAAACTAGGTCCACTTCTATAGGAAATGGTAAACTATCCTTATGTAAAATGCTTGGTCCCATTATACTATATAAATCTAGACTCTTTCCTTTATACCATTGAGTGTGATCTTTTTGTAGCTTTCTTGAAGAAAGATCATTAAATACCGAATAACCAAATATATAATCTTCAGCATCCTCTTTTTTTATATCTCTACCTTCTTTGCCAATTATTACAGCAAGTTCCACTTCGTAATCAACATATTTATCAAGCTCAAAGAAACCTTTAACCTTTTGACTCGAACCAGCAATCTCTATGGCTCGTTTTGAAAAATAAACTGGCTTTTGCATTTTACCAGATTCGTTAGAGGCAAGCACAACTTTTGATTCTTTTAAATGATCTTCATAATTTACACCTAGACAAATAATATCATGTAAGGGTTTAGGTATAGGAGAAAGAAGTTTAACTTGTTCAAGTTCTAAAGAAGCATCATCGCCTTCTGATATTTTTTCTTTAATCCTATCCAGCTCTTTTTTAGAGACCCTTTTAATAAAATCGTTCATATCCTTGAATTCTTTATTGATTAATAAATCACTAATAAGATATACCCCTTGTTCCTTTTTATCCATACACCCAATTTGAATCTTATCCTTGTATTTGAAACTAATAAATTTCATTTGAAATCCTCCTTCTTTTTTCATATTAACTATATTATACACTTTAACATCAAAAATGGGCACTCTCGCGCCCATTTTCTAAAAATTATTCAAAATAAACTTTAAAATCTCCATAACCCTTAGTTTCAAAATCTTGAAGTGAGATAAATTCTAAAGCACCACCGTTTATGCAATAACGTTGTCCACCTTCACTTTTCGGCCCATCAGGGAATACATGTCCAAGATGTGAGTCTCCAATTCTACTTCTTACTTCAATTCTTTCCATTCCAGCTGAACTATCTTTTTTAAAAACAAGAACTTCGCTTTGTATTGGCCTTGTAAAGCTTGGCCAACCAGATCCAGAATCAAACTTATTTGTGGATAAGAACAAAGGCTCGCCTGTTACAATATCCACATATAAACCATCTTCGTTGTTATCCCAAAGAGGATTGCTAAAGGATGGCTCAGTAGCACTTTCTTGAGTAATACTATACTCTAAATCACTCAGTTTTGTTTTAATTTCATCTAAAGATGGCTTTGGATAGTCACTCCTTCTAATAATCGGTTTTTGTTGAGGTATATTTGTTAAATCGATATGACAATATCCATTTGGATTCTTTTTTAAATATTCTTGATGATAATCTTCTGCTAGTACATAATTTACAATTGGTTCAATTTCAGTTACAATTGGCTCTGAGTATTTTTCTTGTTCTTTTTGCGTTACCTTATTTATAATATCTAAATCTTCTTTATCAACATAATAGATACCCGTCCTATATTGGGTCCCTACATCATTACCCTGTCTATTTAAACTAGTTGGCTCAATTACACTATAGAAATACTCTAGTATTTGCGTAAGTGAAATCACTTCAGGGTCATATACAAGATAAATTGTCTCAGTATGCCCAGTCTTTTTTATAGATGAATAATCTGTGGTTTCACTCTCGCCATTTGCATATCCGACATTAGTGTATATTACACCTAGAATATTATCAAAGTATTCTTCAACACCCCAAAAGCAACCACCTGCAAGATACAACTCCTTATACCTGCTATCTGTATAGTTTGCATTTGCAATAGTGTTGTCTTTAGGCGCTGGTTGACTTCCACCAACAGTTGCTTGTTTACAAGCAGTTAAAAAACTCCCTAATACTAGCAACAATGCTACTAATATCACAAAATTTATCTTCAATTTTTTATTCATAAACATCCCTCCATATTAATATATATACCCAATCCTAAACATGGAAGCGTTATGCTTTTTACCCTAGTTTTCTTTAAGCATCAAATTAAAACCCTGAGCCTTGATTGCATTTAAGATTTCTTTTCTCTTTTCCAATGTCAATTTGGTTTTAGTTTTAACTTGTTCTGTAAAACTATCAACTCTTCTGTTAGCATCTCTTAAATCATAATAAGTTTGCATTTCCCTGTCATAATCTTTTAGCACCTCTAGATAGTTATCATATTTTTTATATTTATTTTCAAAAACTCTCAATCCCATATCCATCCTAGGTTTTAATTGTGGTTCTTGATTTGGATACCCAAAGCTAAGGCCTACCACCGGAAATACAAGCTCTGGTAGTTCTAAAAGATTGGATAGTTCTTGTGAATCATTTAATATACTTCCCAAATAGTTGGCACCTAAACCAAGTGACTCAGCAGCTACAACCATGTTTTGTGCAGCTAATGCTGAGTCAGTAAATCCTTGAAAAAACTTATCCATATCATTTGTATCTTTTAGGCTTAATCCCTTTTCAATGGCTATTTGCGAATTTCTATATTGGTCAACAACAAAGATCAATAACTCAGGTGCTCTGCTAACATAATCTTGTTTGCAAATCTTTGATATCTTTTCTTTAAGGGCTTTATTAGTAATCTTAATTATTGAATATGTTTGCAACCCATTTGAAGTTGCAGTCCTTCTGGCCACCTCAAATAATTCTGCCATTATATCTTTAGGAATAGGCTCATTTTTAAATTCGCGAATTGTTTTATGATTCTTTTGTATTTCTATTGTCTTATTCAAAATATCATCTCCTAATATTAGCTTCTATTCTAGTATATTTTTCCAGTTAAATATAAGCGATTTAATATAGCTTGTCTAAATTTCTTCTTTCTTTTTGCTTCTACTCCTAAAAGCTTCAATATCCTCTGTTATAGATTGTCTTATTACTTTTCTAGCCTCTTGGAAAAATAAGTCAATGGTATCCTTTAAGTGTTCTTTGGTATCTTTGTCCATTTTACCATATGCTTTTATCATAGCCTGTGTCATTATAAGCTTTTCGTTATTTAATTCTACGATTGTTTCTGCACCTGACTTTTGTAATATCTCAAATAGCGATTCTACAAAAATTGACCTCTCCTCGTGAGATAATTGTGTAACCCAGGCTCTTATTGTCTTGTTTATATTTAAACTTTCTTTAGTTAAACCATCTTTTCTAATAAAAGCTTTTCCTTCAAGCTCCCATGAAAATGGATTGTGCTGAAATATTGCTAATCCACTACTTTTTACAACTTCATAGTCTCCGCCATGTTCTAATAACATACCTATAATTGAAGATTCCGGCAAAAAAATATTAGTTTTTGATAATATGTTATTATATCCTTTTGAATTGATAACTTTTGGCTGAAAGCCTGGACCATCATTGTTGTATATTGCAAAAATTCTAGAATTAAACTTTTCATCTACAAATGCTGCTGAATATACTCCTAAATTACCTCCTTTAGAATGTCCTACAAGTATAAAACTTGAATCTAAATCAGCCATTACTTTTTCTGTATACTCAACAGCTGCTTTTTGAGATTGAACTTCATCTAAAAAACTCATCTGTAGATCTTCTTTCCATCCTATCAGACTGTCATCAGTTCCTCTGTAGGCAATAATATGAAGCTCATCTGATAATTTGAAGACTGTAGCTGAGAACTGCTTTGTACTTTCAGCATCAATTATATCAATATAATTAGAAAGCATAAGGTTCTTAAATCTCTCAGCCTTTGATGCTTGTTCCAATAAATTAGGTATCTTCTTTAAAAAAGGCAATTCTTTAATCTGAATGGTATCTTTAGTCTCTCTAAATATTTTTGCAGCATCGCAAAGTTTTATGCTTCCAGCTTCGCCTAGCTCTGGAACAATCCCACTAAAATCATTGTAAGAGAGAACTGAAAAAATTAAATTATCAACCTCATTAAAGCCATCTTGACTAAATCTCAAATCCCCACGCCATTTTAAATAATCTAACATATTGCTCATTATTATTCCTCCAAATTTTATTGTAGTATATTAGTTATATACCCAATTTTTTTAAAGAGAAATTAACTGCTGGAATTTCCAAGAATCTCTTACCATATCTTCAATTGAAAGCTCTGCCTTCCATCCTAATTCTTCTTTTGCTTTAGTTGCATCTGCATAGCATATTGCAATATCCCCAGCTCTTCTTTCAACAATTTTATTTGCTACATCTACTCTATTTTCTTTAATAAAGGCATTTAAAAGTTCTAATACAGATGTTCCTTTTCCTGTGCCCAGATTATATACTTCTACACCTTTATCCATCTTTTCAATTGCCCTTACATGTCCTTTAGCAAGGTCTACCACATGTATATAATCTCTAACACCTGTTCCATCAGGAGTATCATAATCATCACCAAATATACTAAGTTCTTTCAATTCTCCCTTAGCTACTTTAGTTATAAAAGGCATTAAATTATTTGGGATTCCCTTAGGATTTTCTCCAATTAAACCACTTTTATGTGCTCCTATTGGATTGAAATATCTAAGAAGAGTTACAGCAAAGTTTGGATTTGCATAAGCAACATCAGTTAAGATCCTCTCACTTATCGCTTTAGTTTCGCCATAAGGGTTTGTTGTTTTACCCAAGTCCATATTTTCTTTAAGTGGAGATCTTTGCTCTCCATATACAGTTGCAGAAGATGAAAAAACAAATTTATTAACATCGTATTTTAAACAAAACTTGCTTAAATTAATTGTGCTAACGAGGTTGTTGTAATAGTATAAAAGTGGTTTATCTACAGATTCACTAACAGCCTTAAGTCCTGCAAAGTGAATAATTCCATCTATCATTTGGCCTTTAAACACCTTTTCTAATTCAGCTTCATTTGTCACATCAAGTTTATAAAAAAAAGGTCTTTTACCTGTAATCTGTTCTAATTTATCCA
>CAZRXS010000060.1:0-8006 GCA_964604145.1 uncultured Gudongella sp.
CTCCTTTAAATTTTAATTTCTTCTTATCTATATAATAACACATAAATTAAGATGTTGCACAAATTATACAAAATTTAGTGAAAAATATCACAATTTTTTATTATTCTATGCTAAACTATATAATTACTTGCTTAAAGTCATTTCGATTTTTTTGCTCTATGCTTTTATATATATTCTATCCAAGACTACAAATAATATGGTAGAATTAAGCTAGCAAAAACAAAATTTAAGAAAGAAATTTATAATAATAACGTGAGGTGACTAACATGGAAAGATTTACACCAGAATTAAAGGGAACCCTTAGGAGTCGTATAATCGAGGTTCCTGAAAGTATAAGAAAGGCCACGGGTATAAGGATCTTTGGTAAACGTATTAAATCTATTGCTTTCACTACTGATGTAGCTATAATTAAAAATATTAATGCCGATGCCATAATTGCAGTTTATCCTTTTACCCCGCAACCAGCAATAACTTCAGCTATAACTACAATAGCAGATGTACCCGTATTTTCTGGAGTAGGCGGTGGGGTAACTGCAGGTAAAAGAGTTGTCAACTTGGCCCTTGATGCCGAATTTAAAGGGGCTATTGCAGTGGTGGTCAACGCTCCAACTTCTGATGAGACAATTAGGGCTGTACGTGAAACAATAGATATACCTATTGTGGTTACTGTAATCTCAGAAAATACTGATATTCAAGCAAGATTAGATGCAGGGGCCAATATAGTAAATGTTTCAGGTGCAAGTAAAACTGTGGATATAGTTAAAAATATTCGTGCTAAGTTTCCACTATTACCTATAATTGCAACTGGTGGTCCTTCTGATGAAACCATCTTAGCAACTATAGATGCTGGAGCTAACGCTATCACTTATACTCCTCCAACAACTGCAGATTTATTTAAGATATCAATGGATAAATATCGCAAGGAACTAGGTTAGCATAAAACCTAAAAATTAAAATAGACAAAATACCCTGATTTGTAGTACAAATCAGGGTATTTTGTCTATTTTATCTATTCTTATCTAACGACCTACTAAATATTTTAAATATGGTGATTCTAATGGAAGTATAATCACTGTTTCACCATTTATAGTTGTTTTATAGGATTCTAGTGTTCGGTACATATTAAAGAATTCACCATCCTTACTATAGGATAAATTATAAGTTCTTGCTGCTTCTTTTTCCCCTTCTGCCTCAATAGTCTTTGCATCTGCTTCTGCTTTAGATAGCATTTCTGCTACTCGTCTATCTGTATCAGCAACTATTTTTAGGGCTTCTGCATCACCCTGTGATAAATACTCTTGTGCCGTACTCTCACGCTCTGAAATCATTCTTTGATATACTGATTCCTCATTAGAGGCGGGAAGGTCTGCTCTTTTCATTTTAATATCTACAAGTTCAATACCGCTTAAATTACGATCTAGCGTTTCATTTACTTGTTTGTTTACAACATCGTCTAATCCACCACGACTATCTTTTTTATCATTGATAATATCTCCGTAATTCATTTTACCAAGTTCTGTTCGAATGCTTGAATAAACAATATCTCCTAATCTACTTTCTGCTGCATCTAAAGTTCTTAAGGATTCTATCATTTGTTTTGGATCCTTTACCCTCCAAAGACTGTAATAGTCTACCATCATTCTTTTTTTATCTAAGGTGTTAATTTCTGCTGGTGGAACATCATAAATCAAAGTTTTCTTTGGTAATCTAGTTATAGTTTGTACAAATGGCAATCTAAACCTAAGTCCTGGTAGGTCTTCTACTTTAACAATTTCTCCAAATTGACGAACTATTACATATTCATCAATTTCCACAATGTATAAATTGTTTTTTACAAATAATCCAACTAGAAGGATTATAACTATTATTGGAACTATCTTTGCTATTCCTTTAAAAGGATTTTCTTGCTTTGGTCCAATATCTTGATTGGTGGTCTCTTCTTTAGCACCTGTTGCTTTAAACTCAGCTAGTAATCTTTTAAATAATTCCATTAACTCATTCACTATCATTACCCCCTTTTTTCACTTGATCAAGAGGTAAATACTTCACTGTATTTGATCCTTCATTTTCTTGCATAATATAAATTTTAACATCTGGCAAAACTCTTTCCAGTGTTTCAATCATAAGGCGATCTCTTGTTATATCCTTATTATTAACATACTCCGAATAAATTGCATCAAACTGAGCAACATCTCCACGTGCTTGTTCAATCCGACTTACTTTAACCCCTTCAGCCTCACTAATTAAAGCTGCTTTTTGTCCTTCTGCAGTATTGATTTTTTCATTTTTATAACGATTTGCTTGGTTTATTTTAGTTATTCTCTCCTCACGTGCTGAAGCAACTTTTTTAAAAGCATCACTAACTTCATCTGTCGGAAGGTCTACATCTTGTAAGTTCACATTTCTAATTGCAATTCCAATATCATATGAATCTATCATTGTCACCAAGGTGTCGCGTATATCATTCATTATGCGAGTACGACCATCTGTTAGTGCATCGTCTACAACTGAGCTACCAATAACCCCTCTTAATGCAGAAGAAGTAGCATTGGTTAAGATGTCCACAGGTTCTTCAGCATTATAGATAAATGCTATTGGATCAATTACTTGCCATTGAACTTCTAAATCTGCTAGGATAATATTTTCATCCCCAGTAATCATCTTTGCCTCTTGTTCCTTAACCGAGACTCCTTCTGATCTTTCTTCATATCCTAGAGTAAGCGAAAAAGTTTCTCTTGATACTTTATTCACCGTTTGTATAGGATAAGGCAACTTAAATCTAAGTCCTGGTGATACAATTGCAGTGCTGGGTTTCCCAAATGTTACTAATACAGCATATTCCGTCTGGTCAACTGTATAAAAACTAGTACTGCCAAGTACTAGAAATAACCCTACTATTATTACTACAATCATTATTTTTGTATAATTTTTTGACATGCAATTCCTCCTTTTGTACTATGATACCATTTTATATGCTTTAAGGGTAAGTTATTTTATATGATTAACAACTTCTTCATCACAGGCAGTTTCAAATAACTGCTTTAAATAATATTCTTTCAATATCGAAGAAGTCTTTCCAAGCTATGCAATATATATTGTTATTATTACAATATTCCAACAGTCCGTCTTTAGCAAAAACTAGATCTGCTTTACTTGCTACAGGTTCGTCAGTTATTCCATCTCCAATAAATATAATTTCTTGGTGGTCTTTTTTAAATTCTTTTACATGTTTCCTCTTACAGTTACCACAATATCCAATACTACAACAATCCTTATCTCTATTGTGATAAAAATCTACAGTTATATTTTCGCCATTAAAGTTCAATTTATTTGCAAGTATTTCAATATCTTCAATCCCATGTTTATCTAAAAACGGAACTATCCCATTAATGAATCCACCACTTATTATTGATATGGGAATATTCAATTGTTTTGCTCTTTTATAGAACTCTATAAAGCCAGGTGATATCTCGATATCATTTAATATAAAATTTAAATATTCTTCTTCGCTTATTTTTAGTTTGCTAAATAATGTGTCCATAAAATCTACATAAGTCATATCTTTTTCATCATTATCTTTATAAAACTCTTCTACTTTGTCATTCCAAAACACCCTTACCAATTTATCGTTTGTATCTTCTGTAGTAATTGTGCCATCAAAATCTATTAATATAGCAGCATTTTTTAAGTCTATATTTTTTAACATTGAACCCTCCTAATTTAATAAATAGTCAATTCAAGCATATTGTATAGCAGAGATAGTCAATTTACAAGTATTCTAGCCTATGATATTCTTAATTTATAAATAAAATGCAACTTATTAGGAGGAAATATTGCTATAGGTGGATTTAAATAAAATAGCTGTCTAAAAGACAGCTACTTTATATATTCTTCTATTTGTTTGCTCTTTAAACTATTTATAAAATCAGTAACTTCTGGCATTAGTTTATTAGACATAGCGTCTAATATTTTAATCAATATCTCTATCTCTTCTTCTGGAAAACTTTCAGATACCCTGCCTATAACAGTATCAATATATTGGGTCCTCATATGGTAATACTTGTAAAACTTTTCTGTTGGTTCCAAATAATATTCCCTTTTATCTTCTCTGGATTGAATCTTCCTAATATAATCTTTTTTCATAAGGTTTGAAACCCTATATGCCATATTGGATTGAGAGGTTTCCATAAAATCAGTTAATTCCTTTATTGTAGGCTTTCCCATAGCATTTATTACTTCTACACAAAGTATCTCTGTCGGAGTTAGGCTAGCTTCTCTATCTTCAAGTCCCCTAAATATGCTTCTATAAAAATTTAATTTAAATTTTTCATAAACATCGCTAAATAGTTCTTTTAACATAGGCTCTCCCCCTACTTTCTTATCCTTGTTTCTGATTAATATCATCCTCCAATTTTTCTGTATTTAGACTGTCTATCTATTACAAGTCTATCTGGCCTCTTTCTTATAAGCATTTTAATTCTTTTTATAATTGCTTTCTCTAACCTTGCAAAGCTTTCTTGAAAATCTTCTATAGAAAATGATATATCTTCTTCTATAACTTGGTCGATAATATTATAATCATATAAATCCTTTGCTGTAAGCTTCATAAGCTTTGTAGCTTCTTTATGCCTAGTTCCATCCTTCCAAAGAATTGTTGCAAATCCTTCTGGAGATAATATCGAAAATATACTGTTTTCCATCATAATTATATTATCTGCTACTGCTAAAGCTAAAGCTCCACCACTTCCACCTTCTCCTGTTATCACAGATATAATGGGAACTTTTAATCTACCCATTTCTAGCATATTTCTAGCTATGGCTTCCCCTTGGCCCCTTTCTTCTGCATCCACTCCAGGATAAGCTCCTGGTGTATCTATAAAGGTTATTATTGGTCTATTAAATTTTTCTGCTTGTTTCATCAATCTTAAGGCCTTCCTATATCCTTCTGGTTTAGGCATCCCAAAATTAAATTCAACATTTTCTTCTAAGCTCTTTCCTTTATTAGTAGCAATAAAAGTTACTGGAATAGCTCCTAAGTAGCCTATCCCACCCAGAATACTTTTATCATCGGCAAAAAGTCTATCTCCATGAAGATATATAGGCTCTTTTATAATATTTTCTATAAAATCTTTTGTCTTTGGTCTTTTTTCATGCCTAGCTAATTGAACACGATCATATGGTTCTATTTTAGCTTTATATTCTTCAATAATTTTCTTTTTTTCTATTTCAAGCAAGATTAAATCTTTTTCTCTTACTTCCAGCTCATTAATTTTTTCTTCTAATTCCTTTATCATATTTTCAACTCCTATAATTATGAAGTTTCAATAAACTATAGAGATATTCCTTCATTTCTTTTCTATGGACTATATCATCTAAAAATCCTTTTTCTTTGAGAAATTCTGCCCTTTGAAATCCCTCTGGCAATTCTCCCTTTATAGTTTCCTTGATTACTCTAGGCCCTGCAAAACCTATTAAAGATCCTGGTTCTGCCAATATTATATCTCCTAGGGATGCGAAACTGGCTGTGACCCCACCTGTTGTGGGATTGGTCATGCAGGATATATAAAGGTTCTTGCTTTCTCCATACATATCAACAGCGATTGAAGTCTTGGCCATTTGCATCAAAGAGAATATTCCTTCCTGCATTCTAGCTCCTCCACTGGTAGAAAAAATCAATATGGGTAGATCTTTTTTCCCTGCGTATTCAAAAGCCTTGCTTATCTCTTCACCTATATAAGAACCCATACTCCCCATTAGAAATCTATTATCCAAAGCTACTGCTACTAATTTTATCCCCTTTAAGTATCCTTCTACGGTTAGAATCCCTTCTTTTAAACTGCTTTTTTTCCTATGCTCTTTGTATTTAGCCTTATATTCTGGAAAATCTATTGGATTAGAAAATCTAAAAGTTCCATTTATAATCTTGTATCTATCTAAAAGTATATCCATTCTATCCTTTGAGGATATATTAAAATGATAATTGCATTCTGGACATGTAAAGAAGTTTTCCTCTATTTTGCTCTTAGAAATTAATCTTCTGCATCCATCACATTTTTCAAAAACCGCGTCAAAACTATCTTTCTTTTTAACATCTTTTCTAAATTCTCTTAGCTTTTTTATAATGGAAATAATGGACCCTTTACCTTTATTGGTTTGTTTCATAATTGCTCTTCACTCCTAAATAAAACTCTTTAAATTCTCCATTAAGTTTCTTCTCTATAAAAGAAGTCGTATAGTTACCCCTTACAAAATCAAAATCGTGTAGGATCCCATAATGTAATTCTATATTGGTTTCTATTCCTTCTATTTTTAACTCTTCAAGAGCAGCCCTCATATTTTTAATGGCTTCTAATCTATTTTCTCCCCTTACTATTAACTTACCTATCATAGAATCATAGTAAGGGCTTACATAGGCATCGTTTTCTATATAAGAGTCAAATCTTATATTAAAACCTCCAGGAATACGGACATTTTCAACTTTACCTGTTGAAGGTAAAAAGTCTTTAAATATATCCTCCCCATTTATCCTGCATTGGATAGAATGGCCTCTTAATTTAACTTCTTCCTGCTTATAACTAAGTTCCATATTATTGGCTATTCTAATCTGCTCTTTTACTAAGTCTATTCCTGTAACCATTTCAGTTATAGTATGTTCAACCTGTAGTCTTGTATTCATCTCTAAAAAATAGAACTTCCCATCCTCATCTACTATAAATTCCACAGTTCCTGCATTGATATACTTAGAAATTTCAGCTATTTTTACTGATATTTCTCCCAGTTCTTTCCTTAAGGATTTATCCAATCTGGGTGAAGGGCTTTCTTCCAATATCTTTTGATTTTTTCTTTGAATAGAACAATCTCTTTCACCTAAGTGAATTATATTCCCAAAACTATCAGCCAATATTTGAATTTCTATATGCCTTGGATTGATAATATACTTTTCCACATATACTTTATCATCAGCAAAAGAAGCCTTGGATTCTGATTTAGAGTTCAAATACTCTCTTTCTAGTTCTTCTTCCTTAAAGACGATTCGCATTCCTCTTCCTCCACCGCCAGAAGAAGCCTTTATAATAATAGGATAGCCTATCTGTTTACAGATTTTCTTTAATTCTTCAACATCATCTACATTGCCATTGGAACCTGGCACAACTGGGATATTATTTTCCACCATAAGCTCTCTAGCCTTTGATTTGTTTCCCATAAGTTCTATGGTTTCCTCCTTAGGCCCAATAAATATCAAGCCTGATTTATTTACTAAATCCACAAATTCTGCATTCTCAGATAAAAATCCATATCCAGGATGAATAGCCTCTGCTTTAGTTAGCAAAGCTGTATTTATTATTGCTGGTATATTTAAATAACTTTCACTAGCTTTCCCTGGTCCTATGCATATAGAATTTGTTGCTAATTTAACATGAAGACTATCCCTATCTTCAGTAGAATATACGGCTACAGTCTCAATATCCATTTGGTGGCAAGCCCTTATAATTCTTACCGCTATTTCTCCTCTATTTGCTATAAGTATTCTCTTAAACATCTTCTTTAATCTCCATAATTACATCATCATATTGCACCAAATCTTCATTTTGAAAGTTAATCTTATTTATAATTCCAGAGACAGGAGCCTTTATTTCATTTATCATTTTCATAGCCTCTAATATACAAATAATATCACCCTTCTCTACAGAATCTCCCAATTTTACAAAAGCTTCTGATTCTGGAGAAGCAGCTTCATAATAAACCCCCACTAAGGGAGATTTTACTTTATAGCCTTTTATCTCTTCAACTAGAGCATCTTCCTGAACCATTTTCTCTTCCTTTATATCCACCGATTTATATTCTTGTTTTCCCTTCTCCATCTCTAAAACAAATTCATCTTTTTTGATAATCAATTTATTTAAATTTTTTTTTGAAAATACATCTATAATTTCGATAATCTCATTTTTATCCATATTAATCTTGTATGATACAGTCAACAACTATGATCATACTCTCCTTGTATA
>CAZRXS010000061.1:0-7749 GCA_964604145.1 uncultured Gudongella sp.
AAAGCAATGTTTTTCTCCAAGTTATTATAATTACTACTATTATATCATTAAATATTAAAAAGCAGGTCATATGACCTGCTTTCTCTTTAATTCTTAGATAGTTCTATTCCAGTCTCTTCTCCATTTAAATCTTGAGTTTCTGCCATCTTTTCATCTGTAAATACGATTTCTGTTGCTAAAGTCTCTGCTTTAATAAAGTCTTTATATTCAAGAACTGCTTTTTTTATCTTTTCGCTTCCATTGTATTTAATAGTGATATTATCTAGGATTTCATATCCATTAGCTTTTCTCATTTGTTGAACTTTGGATACAAACTCTCTTGCATAACCTTCATTTAAGAGCTCTTGTGTAAGGTGTGTATCTAGGATTACAAATAGGTTGTTTTCCATAACTACATTAAATCCTTCTTTTGAGGAGATTGAGGTTAAGACATAGTCACTTGTAATTTCAGTTTTTTCTCCATCCAAATCAACTTCTACAGTTTCTCCATTTTCTAATGCCTCTACTGTTTTCCTAGCATCAATTTGTTGAAGTGCTTTAGCAAATAATTTTACTTTCGCTCCTAATATTGAACCTACGACTTTAAAGTTAGGTTTTAGAGAGTAATTCATAAACTGAGTTAAGTCATCTTCAAATACTACTTCTTTAACATTTAACTCTTCTTTTATTAAAGGAACTAAATCGCTAATTTTTTCTTTGTACTTACCATCAATTACGACTTCAGCAATTGGTTGTCTAACTTTTATTTTTACATTTTCCCTTGAAGCTCTACCAAGAGCGACAAGATCTCTAACCAAGTCCATTTTTTCTACTAGCTCCAGATCAATAAGTTCTGGATTTGAAGCTGGATAATAGTCAATATGGACTGATTCTTTCCCGGTTAAATTTCTGTAAAGTTCTTCTGCTATAAATGGAACAAATGGCGCAATGATTTTGCATACATCTACTAATATTTCATAGCTTGTATTGTAAACTGCTTTTTTATCATCATCAAACTCTGTTGACCAAAATCTTCTTCTACTTCTTCTAATATACCAGTTTGATAAGTCTTCTATAACAAATTCTTGGATATCTCTTACAACTCTTGTAAGTTCAAAAATATCCATATTTTCTTTTGCACTTTTTAGTAAAATATTAAATTTAGAAAGTATCCACCTATCAATCTCTGGCCTATCTTTATAGTCTACATGAAATTCTCTTGGATCGATATCATCTGTATTTGCATACATAGAGAAAAAGTTATATACATTTCTGATGCTTCTAAAGAACTTGGACTCAACTTCTTTTAAACCTTCTTCATCAAACTTTGTTGGTGTCCATGGTGGAGATACATGAATTACATACCATCTAAGGACATCAGCCCCGTATTTATCAAATAATGCAAATGGATCTACTGTATTTCCTTTAGTCTTTGACATCTTTTTTCCTTCTTTATCAAGGACAAGGTCATTTACTAAAACATTCTTAAAAGAAGATGTTCCTGTCACAAAGGTCGAGATTGCTAATAGTGAATAGAACCAACCTCTTGTTTGGTCAATTCCTTCACATATAAAATCTGCTGGATATAACTCTTCAAAGAAGTTATCTTTATTTTCAAATGGATAGTGGTGTTGTGCAAAAGGCATTGCTCCACTATCAAACCATACATCTATTACATCTTTTTCCCTTGTCATAACACCGCCACAATCAGGGCATGTCAAATGTACATCATCTACATATGGTCTATGCAGTTCGATCTCTTCATTTATATCTTCTATTGCTCTATCAACTAGCTCTTTTCTTGAGCCTATTGAATCTATGTGTCCACAGTCATCACATCTCCAAATCGGAAATGGTGTGCCCCAGTATCTGCTTCTAGAAATTGCCCAATCATTAAGGTTTTCTAACCAGTTACCAAATCTCTTTTCTCCAACAAATTCTGGGAACCAGTTAATCTCATTATTATTTTTAATCAACTGGTCTTTTAATTTTGTCATTTCAATATACCATGATGGTTTAGCATAGTATAATAATGGCGTTTTACATCTCCAGCAATGTGGATAGTTATGCAACATCTTTTCTTTTCTATAAAGCACACCCTTATCTTTTAGCCACTGGATTATATATTTATCTGCATCCATAACAAACATGCCTTCCCAAGGAGTTCCTATAAAGGTTCCTGTTTCTGAAACTGGATTTACAACTGGAAGCTTATATTTTAAACCTGTATTGTAGTCATCTTCACCAAAAGCAGGTGCTGAGTGAACAATTCCAGTACCATCTTCAATTGTAACGTAATCTCCTAGAGTCACATAAAACGCTTTTCCTGGGACTTCCATAAATGGGAGTAATTGCTCATACTCCATATACTCCATATCAGAGCCCTTCATTGTATCTAAGATTTCATAATCTTCTCCTAAAACATCTTTAGCCAATGATTCTGCAACATAAAATATCTCATCTTCTTTTTTAGCTCTAATATATGTTACATCTGGATTTACAGTTACGCATACATTTGATATAAGTGTCCAAGGAGTAGTTGTCCATGCAAGAAAATACTCATTTTCTTTGTCTTTAAGCTTAAATTTCACAGTTACGGTTTCTGTTTTAATTTCTTCATACCCAAGTGCAACTTCATGTGAAGCTAGGCCTGTCCCACACCTTGCACAATAGGGTAAAATCTTATGCCCTTCATAGATAAGACCTTCTTTATAGAACTTATCTAAAATCCACCAAACTGTTTCAATATAATCGTTCTCAAGTGTAATATATGGATCGTCCATATCAATTAAAAAAGCCATTCTCTCTGTCATATCTCGCCATTGTTTTTCATATTGGAAAACTGACTCTCTACATTGTTCATTAAAGGCTTCCAATCCGTAAGCCTCAATATCTTGTTTGTTTTTTAGATTGAGTTTCTTTTCAACTTCAATCTCTACAGGAAGTCCATGTGTATCCCAGCCAGCTTTTCTCTTTACTTGATAGCCTTGCATTGTTTTATATCTGCAAGTAAGGTCTTTAAGAGTCCTTGCCATTACATGATGAATTCCTGGCTTTCCGTTTGCGGTTGGAGGTCCCTCATAAAATATATATGGTTTCTTTGAATCTCTGGTTTCTACGGATTTGTGTAACAGGTCAATTTTTTTCCAATACTCTGATATATTGTGTTCTCTGTCCTTTACTGGTTCATTTGATAATTCATTAAACCTTTTCACTAATCATCTCTCCTCTTTCAAAAATATAAAAGCCCCTAAGTCAAAGACTTAGGGACGAAAATTCCGCGGTACCACCCAAATTACAGGTTGCCCTGTCACTTAAAATAAGTATAACGTCTTCACGTAGCATCTTAGTCTCTTTCAGATGCCAAACTCCTAGGCGATATTCTTTAAGCACCCATTAATAATCTCCCAGCTTTTCGATTATCTCTCTTAGAACGGATTTAGGCTTAAATACTGACCTATTCAATGTTTTTTTATTTATACACTTGTTTACTAATATATCTAAAATGAACTTTATTGTCAAGCCTATATTTAGGCATCTTGCAAGGCTCTCATTTTGTAAATTTGGGTAGATTTATCAAGTTCTAACATATCGTGTGTAATATACTCTCCCTTGATAATATCCTTTAGAACTTTTGTTTTTTTATTAATTAATCCTATGGGTACTAGATCTTGTTCTTTTGCTATACTATATTGTTCAATACTTCCAAATATAGTGGTTTCTCCAATTCCATCAAGATACTCACCAGCCTTTAGACTTCTTTTCGCTCTAGTTATTACCTCTGCAATTGGCTTATGGAACTTTGGAACTATTGAAGGTTCATTATACAAAGCAGCTTTGGCAATTGAAATTGGTGTTTCCAAGCTTGTTAGATGATATGGTCTGAAAAGGGCATAATTTGGCCCATCTCCCATCTTTAGAAACTGCATTTCGTGGTGAACCTGGGGTAAATCCGTTGTAACTATTGCAAATACTCCTGGTGCTACGCCATGTGCATAATCAACTATTCCATATTGGTTTAAAATTCCCCCATCTTTTTTTAAACTATATGCTTTTGCAAGTAAATCAACAGATGTAATTGGACCGTGTCCACCTCTTACATCTGGTATAAATCCTGTGGCATTTGCCATTACTGCCAGCTCTACCATTGTATTAGTTCCATCTATAAAGGATGCCAATCTAAGTGGCTTTATTCCAGATTTTTTTGCTTGGTCAATTACTCCACTTGAAGTTATATTGTAATCTAGTGGATTATTTTTGCCTTTGCCAATTGCAAGCACTCTAAATCCAGTTGAAAGGGCAAAGTCGTATAACTCCATAACAGCTCCTGGTTCATCTCCAGCTGAGCCTGTATAAACTACTCCCATCTCTTTAGCCATTTTATTTAAATATGGTCCAACAACCACATCAGCCTCTATATTTAACATAACTATATGTTTTTTATTTTCTATTGATAGCTTGGCAATTCTTGCACCTGTGTTTGGAACTCCAGTTGCATCTACAACAACATCTATAAGATTCGCCCTAACTGCTAGTTCCCAATTATTAGTCGCTACAAAGTTGCCCATCTCCATAGCCAAATTTACTTCAGAGAGAGTATTGGCTACAGCAATTTTATTATCGTCAATATCTGCCATATGGAATGCATTTACACAGTCTTTTATATTGTTACTTGCTACTACAGAAGGCAAAATACCTTTAACTCTTGTAAGTTGACTTACTAAACCTTTGCCCATTAAACCTGCTCCAATTACTGCAACTTTTATATGTCTTTCATTTTTTTCTAATTCTTCTAATTTCATCCTTAACTGATACATTATTTCCTCCTAGTTATTTATTACATAAAAGCTGTACTACTACCAGCTAAAAACCCACTAGACCATGCCCATTGAAGATTATATCCTCCACAATCACCATCAACATCCAGGACCTCACCACAAAAAAAGAGTCCTTTTACGAGTTTTGATTCCATTGTTTTTGGATTTATATCTTTTAAAGATATGCCTCCAGCTGTTGTTTGGGCATTACCCCAACCCTTATCTCCTAATAATTCAAATTCCCAATTTACAAGTATTTTTGCTAATAAATTAAGCTCAACTTCTTTCATATTGTATAAAAACTTATCCTTATCTAAATCTAACTCTTTTATTATTGGAAGGATTAGTCTCTTATTTATCATACCTATTAAGAAGTCAGCCAAAGTTTTTTCTGGCATATTTTGCAATCTTTCCACAAAGTAATTAAAAACTTCTTTTTCTGTTCTATTATATAAGATAGATATTCCAATTTTAACAGTTTTATTTTCTTTTTTCGCCCTTATAGCCTCTCTACTTAGTTGAAGAATTGGAGGGCCAGATACTCCGTAATCAGTAAATAAAATATCCCCAATATCATCTGTTATATATTTATTGTCTATTATTAAACTTGCTCTTCCAATAAATTTAACCCCATTTATTTGTTTCCACTTGTCGCCTACTAGTTTTAACTGGACTAGCGCAGGTGTAGGTTCATTTTTCTTATGTTTAAAAGTTTGAGCTAATGAGTAACCATTTCCATCTGATCCACTTACTGGCATAGCCATTCCGCCCGTTGCAAGAATCACTTTGTCAGCTTTAAAAGTTCTGCCATCTTTAGTATATAGATTGAAAAATTTATCTTTAGTAATTTTAACTACATATGAATCTGTTATTACCCTTACGCCTATCTTTTTCATTTCATATCTTAAAATGTCAAGCATACTGGAACTTTGAAATGAAAGCGGAAATACTTTGCCATTGTCTTCTATTACAGGAACTATCCCTCGGCTTTCAAAAAACTCGATTGCATCTTTATTGGTAAATTTTCCTAGGACGGATTTAATAAATTCTTTATCCTCGCCATGAAAAAAGCTTAAATCTATATTCTCATTTGTATAATTACATCTTCCATTTCCTGTTGCCAAGAGTTTTTTACCTACTCGATCATTTCTCTCTAAAAGAGTAACTTCTAAACCTCTACTCTGAGCAATTATTGCAGCCATCATTCCAGATGCACCGCCACCAACCACGACTATTCGATTTGACATCTCTATATCATCCATCCGTTCTTGTTTTATACGTTCTTATGGTTATTTCTTCATTTAAGCCATTTTAACTTGTCTTCATCAATTTTTTGTCTATAATCTGCGATATTATATTTATTTAACATTTCATTAGCATATTCTTGGTCTTTATAATATTTTTCAATATCCTCTTTTCCCATTGGAAGACTAAATGGGCATGCTGCTATACATATTCCGCAATCTGTCCCAAATTCCATCCATTTTTTAAAGCATAATTCTTGTATGATTTGCCATCTTTCTACTCCATCTATTATACCAGGCAGCTCCTTAGAAATGGCTTTTGATGGGCATAGTAGTGCACATCTTCCACATTCTTCACAAAATCTTCTTACCTTAAGAGCTGAGGGCTCACTTATAAGCAAGGGTATATCTGTAGTTACTGCACCCAATCTTATCCTAGACCCATATTCAGGCGTTATTAGTAGCCCATGTCTTCCAATATCACCCAAACCAGCAGCTTTAGCAGCAAGTGGCATTACAGCAAGATAATTCCCATCCATATGATTTCTCGCCTCATATCCCAATGATTTAATATAGTATGCAATCATCATGCCTACTATTGCAGCATCTAAATAACCCTTTACAACTCCTATGCTCTGAGATAATACAGGTGCAGTATTTATATACTCTGATGGCAGTTCTACTGCAAATACAAATGTATATGGTAAATGCGGGTTTACCTTTTCACCATAAACCTCATCAGTCCTACCTCTATAAGTATAGTAATAACTTTCATCTAATTCGGCGACCCCTGTTAATTTCGCACCATAAAATTCTGCTAGTCCCTTTAATTTTCTCGTAAAAGTTTCTGGGGTTGCTTCAACTTTTTCTTGTGCCTTTTCTCCACCATCTACTAATCCTTTAATATCGGCTAAAAACCCAAAAGTTGCATCTACCATAGGAGAGTCTAAAGGATCAAAAAATTTAGTTTTATCGCTGTTCATTGGAGGCATTGCCCTTAACGCATCATCAAATTCTTTGTTTTCTGGATGCGCCTTGTAATAGTCCTTATATTCTTTTGTACCTTCTTTTCTAGACATCCTTGAAAACATTATATTTCTCTCATCTATTCTCGCCATAATAATTATACACTCCCTATATGATATATAAAGTAATGCTAATATCGTAACATTATCTGCTTTCTTATGCAAATCATATGATATAATAATACAAATGGATAACGAGAAAATTTATTAGAATGGAGGGTTTTATTATGTCTAGTTTACCTAATTGTCCAAAATGTGGATCAGAATATACATATGAAGATGGGAATCTATTAGTATGCCCTGAATGTTGGCATGAATGGGTCCCAGAAATGGATAAGGAGGAAACAAGAGTAGAATCTGTAAAAGTATTTCGAGATGCCTATGGAAATGTATTAAAGGATGGGGATGATGTTACAGTTATTAAGGACCTTAAAGTTAAGAGGTCTTCTTCAGTACTTAAAATAGGTACCAAAGCTACAAATATAAAGTTGGTAGAAGGAGATCACGATATAGATTGTAAGATTAATGGATTTGGAAATATGCAATTAAAGTCAGAATTTGTTAAAAAGGTTTAGAAACGAAAAAAAGACTCTACTACAGTTATTGTAATAGAGTCTTTTTTTATATAGACTGGCCACTTCCTACTCTCCCAGGACGTTACCATCCAAGTACCATCGGCGTTAA
>CAZRXS010000062.1:0-7672 GCA_964604145.1 uncultured Gudongella sp.
TTCAATAATAGGTTCTTTTGTGCTTGCTGCATACATTAAAAATGGTGCTATAAATACAAGTACAATGGAAAGAATAAGATACAACATTGCAGAGTTTGGCACAAACATCATATATACCTTATAGAGTGTGGCAAAAGCAACTACGGCAAAAGCTATCCCAAATAAAAATCCGATTATAGGGATACCAGATATAACAAATGAGATAGCACTTCCTCCAAGAAGTATAATAGCTAAATTTTCAATCTGATAACCAAATAAATCTAATCTATCCCCTGCTACCTTACCCAAAAGATAAGCGTTTGCAATGGGTATAAATGAGAGCCAAGAGTTTTCTATATTTAGTTTATCTGCCATTCTCTTAAGAGCTAGAGCCCCTACAATATAAGCAATAAGTCCATAAAGTATTACAATTCCAAGAAAGGCACCAAAAAATGCTAACCAACCATAACCGTAACCATAATCATCCATAAAAACACCTCCATTCTTATCTTATCTTATTTAAACTAGTATTAAACTATTTACCCATATTAAGAGAGGTATAACATAATGATTGAATTTAATAGCTTTTATTGATAAGATTTCGTTAAGAACAATATCTAAGAAATACGAGTTGTATTAGAAGTAGGTTTATAGATTGATACTTTTAGAAAAAATGAAGTGGATAAGAAAGGAGTAGTGTATATGTTAAGAGATTTGGTTTTAAAAAACAGGTCTTACAGAAGATTTTATCAAGAGGAGAAGATTTCTAGAGACGAACTTTTAGAGTGGGTTGATTTGGCAAGGTTGACTTCTAGTGGTGCAAACCTACAGAACCTGAAATTTGTTATTATAAATGAAGAAGATAAAAATGAGAAGGTTTTTAAAGAACTTAAGTGGGCAGGGTATTTAAAAGATTGGGATGGACCAGAAGAAGGTGAAAAGCCATCAGCATATATCGTAATGCTTGTTGATACAGAAATTGGGTCAAATGTATTTTGGCACCATGGGCTAGCTGCTCAAAGCATATTACTTGGTGCAACTGAAAAAGGCTTCGGAGGCTGTATGTTTGCAAGCTACAATAAGGAAAATATAAAGAAAGCTTTAGGAATTTCAGATAGGTATGAAATATTAATGGTTATAGCACTTGGTAAGCCAAAAGAAGAAGTAGTGCTGGATGATATAGGCACAGATGGGGATATAAAATACTGGAGAGATGAAAATAAGGTACACCATGTTCCAAAGAGAAGGCTTGAGGATATAGTATTAGACTTGTAATAGGAGCGGATAGAGTGAAGGAAAACCATTAGGAAACTTTCCTAATGGTTTTTATAAAAGGATGTGTAATTTTTTAACTGCACTACACTTACATATATCATTTTATTTCTCATTTAAAAGAACCATATGAATATGATCTTCCCATTTTCCATTTAATAAGATATATTTTTTGGCTAGCCCCTCATTATAAAAACCTAATTTTTCCACAACTCTTATTGAAGCTAGGTTTCTGGGCATAATATTTGCTTCTATTCTGTGGAGTCCATAGTTATTAAAGGCTATTTCTACCATTTTCTCTACAGCTTCAGTCATATAGCCTTTGTTTAATTCATCTTTATCAAGTTTATATCCAAGAAAACAAGATTGGAAGGGACCGCGAATTATATTATCAAGAGAGATTGAACCTATTATTCTTTTCTTATTATTTTTTTTGAATACCCAAAATTGCAATGACTTTTCTAACTTAAAGTTATCCATATCTCTTTTTAGAGACATTTTTTGATAATCAAGCGTGTAATAATTTTCATTCTTTTCTGTTTCCCATTTTTCAAGGAAATTTTTATTCCTTAAGACATAATCCAATACAAGAGATGCATAAGTTCCATCTAATGTTTTTAGAATAAGCCTATCTGTTTTATATAAAGTCTTCATTATATAATCACTCCGTTTTTAACTTACTTGTAGTATTAGAAAAGAGAGTCTTAGATGTCCGTTTCCTCTTAGGGATAGAACATTTTTTATATAGATGTCTTCGGATTTTTATTATATCGTCCTCTATACAGTTTAATATACCACAAAAAGTTCTATTTATGCTCTATGTTAGAATTAAATAGAGTAGAATCTATGTGGATAATATTAGGGATTAATACGGAAGTTTATATTTTTTTATAAAGGGTAAAAAATGTTTACATAAGTTTGATAATTTAAGGGTAAATGGGGGATTAAAATGAAGATAAAGAAATTTATAATGATTATAACAATGCTTTTGATAGCATCATTAGCAGTATCTTGCGCTAGTCCAAAGGGCGATTCAGGGGAAGTTAAAAATCCAGATGATCCAATAGTATTGGGTTCTTTTGTAGATACTGAAGGTGGCATACTTGGAAATATGATTCTTCTCGTTTTAGAAAAGGAAGGCTATAAAGTAACCGATAAGGTTCAATTTGGTACTCCTGATGTACACAGAAACGCTCTACTTCAAGGAGAATTAGATATTGGGATAGACTACACTGGAAATGGTCAATACTACTCAGATAATGCAGATGAAGAGGCTTGGAGAGATGCAGATTTAGGATATGAAACTATTAAAACTTATGATATGGATAATAATAGTCTAGTGTGGCTACAACCAGCAAAGGCTAATAACACTGAAATGCTTGCAGTAAAAAGAGATTTTGCTGAAGCTAATGATTTAGAAGATTTAGATGATTTTGCTGAGTATGTCAATAATGGTGGTCAAGTAAAGTTTATAACAAGTCAGTTATTTGCAGAAAAGAAATTTGGCTTGTTGGGGATGGAAGAAGCTTATGGATTTAAATTAAATCCAGACCAGCTTATACTACTTCCACATGGGAACACAGCAGAGACAATAAGCGCGCTTGCAAATGAGACAGATGGTGTAAACTTTGCACTTGTATATGGAACAGATGGATCTTTGGTTGATTTAGACTTAGTAGTTCTAGATGACCCTCAATCAATACCACCTGTATTTGAGCCATCTGCAATAGTTAGGGCAGAAGTATTAGAAAAATATCCAGAAATTAAAGATATTATTGAAGGTGTTTTTGAATCATTGAATTTGCAAAACTTACAAACTATGAATAAAAATGTAATTGTAGATGGAATGTCTCCAAAAGATGTGGCAAAAGAGCATTTAACTAACGAGGGCTTTTTAGACTAGCTTAGGCTTGGCGGTGAACTTATGGACAAAATTAAAGATAAAACATTGCTACTCCTTTCTTTAGTAGGAGTAGCTACACTTATATTTATGCCAATAGTAACATATAAGCCTAATAGAATTTCTCAGGGAGTTCAATATGGGAGCATAGAATATTTGGGACAAGTTGTGATTTTTATAGTTTTATTATGGGTCATTTTAATGGCTCTGTCTTTTTATACAAAAAATAAAAAAGGTTTATTAGTATTTATTGTCTTAACAGTACTTTTTATAGCTTTATTTTGGAGCCTTCAAATAAATTCTGGAGATTATATAGAAAACCCAGCAGCTAGGATAAGTTTATCAAGTGGATTTTATATTCAGATGTTTTTAATGTATATACTTTTTTCAACATATACTGGCAAGAGTGAGGGATATAGAATTCTTAAAACACTAGGGCTTTTATCTATTATTGGTGTATTAGGATTTTTATTTTTACAAGGTGCATTTAATGAGTTTTCAATTATAAAAGAATATTATTCAAAGGAATCTCAATTTTTTGAAAATCTAAGAATACATGCAATCTTAACATTTTCCTCAGTTATTACTGGTGCAATTATAGCTATTCCTCTAGGATTTTTAGCATATTCTAAAAAGCGACTAGAGGGTAAGATAATGGTTCCTCTTTCTATAATAGAAACAATTCCCAGCCTTTCACTTTTTGCAATATTTTTAGTGCCCCTATCTGGTCTTGGCAAGGTCGGGTTTTTTAATGCACTTGGGGTTAGTGGGATAGGGTGGGCACCGGCTTATTTAGCACTTACACTTTATACATTACTCCCAATTGGAAGAAATACCCTAACAGGTTTTTATTCAGTTGATAGAAATATAATCCAAGCTGCAAAGGGTATGGGAATGAGCAAATCACAAGTGTTAAGTAAAATTGAACTACCACTTGCTTTCCCAGTAATATTTACGGGCATAAGGATAGCATTTATCCAAACTATAGGTGGAGCAGTTTTGGCAGGTTTAGTTGGTGGTGGTGGAATGGGAACTTTTGTATTCCTTGGACTTGGAGAAGCTTCACCAGATTTAATCTTACTGGGAGTGTTGCCAATAGTATTTTTTACAATTATACTAGACTATCTTTTAAAAGGATTTGAAAAAACTATAAGGAGGGTTATTTATGATTAAGATAAAGAATGTTGTAAAAAAATATGGAGATTTTACAGCTGTAGATAACCTTTCATTAACAGTAAATAAAGCAGAATTTCTTGTGATACTTGGTCCTTCAGGGTGTGGTAAGTCAACTCTTCTTAGGTTAATAAATAAGATGACAAAGAGGACAAGCGGAGAGATAGAAGTTGAAGGAGAGAATATTGATGATTTAAAGGGTGAGGAATTAAGAAAAACCATAGGTTATGTTATCCAAAGTATAGGACTATTTCCTCATATGAATGTCAAGAGAAATATCGCGACAGTGCCCCAGCTCCTTAAATGGGATGAAAAAAAGATTGATAAAAGAGTAGATGAGATGCTAGTATTGGCAGGGCTAGAACCAGACCTATATAAGTTAAAAAAGCCATCACAACTTTCTGGTGGTGAAGCGCAAAGAGTTGGAGTAGCAAGAGCTTTAGCATCTGATCCAGATATACTTCTTATGGATGAACCATTTGGAGCAGTTGACCCAATAAATAGGTTAAGACTACAAAAAGAATTTCGCCAAGTTCAAAGACGTCTTAAAAAAACTGTTGTCTTTGTAACTCACGATACTGACGAAGCACTTCTTCTTGCAGATAGAATATGTATAATGAATCAGGGAAAAATTGTGCAAATGGATACACCAGAACGTATAGTACTCTATCCAAAAGATGATTTTGTTAAGAGCTTTTTTAAAGGAGAAGGGATTTTAACGATTCTTTCTAGAAAAGATGCGATAGATTATGCAGAAGCGATTCCATCAGAAGGAGAGGGTTTAAAGAAGGATGCAACCTTAAGAGATGCACTAACATTAATGTTAACTACAGGAAAAAATAGACTGGCAGTTGGGGATGGGAGTATCTCTTGGGAAGGGTTACTAAAAATAGCTAGGAGTGAGATAGATGGAGAAGAATAGTAAAGGCATTATTGTAGCTATTATTTTATCTATTATTTTAGCTATTATGGTTATATATTCAAAAGCTTTTGAATCAATACTCTATCAGCTTGTTAGCTCTAAAAGTGAAGTTGGATCTCGAACGCTTCTTAGGGTTTATTTTGGCCAACATATATGGATGGTGTTATTATCTAGTCTTATTGCAGTTTTTATTGGAGTAATTCTTGGAGTATTTGTAACCACAAGCTATGGACATGAATTTAAAGAACCACTTCTAAAAGGGGTTAGTTTGGGGCAAGCTTTTCCATCTCCAGCCCTACTTGCCTTAACTGTGCCTCTTTTGGGATATGGAATTGAGGGCGCCTTAATTGCACTTGTAATATACGCTTTAATGCCAATCATATACAATGTAGTAGTTGGAATTGAAGAGGTGCCAAAGGATATTGTAGATGCAGCTAAAGGAATGGGTATGACAGAAGAGGAGATTTATATAAAAATAAAAATTCCATTAGCACTAAATGTAATGCTAGGTGGGATTAGAACGGCACTTGTTATAAATATAAGTGCTACGACCCTTGCAGCAGCAGTTGGTGCTGGGGGACTTGGAGTATTAGTTGTAAATGGAGTGCGGACATTTGATATGGTGCTAATACTTGAAGGTGCAATTCCAGTTACAATCCTTGCAATTATAGTAGAATTACTCTTAAAACAATTACAAGAAAAGCTTATTTGGGAATATTAAAAAAAGCTTAAGCAAATTGAGATTAAAGCAAAATGCTAATTTTCCTATTAACCATATTGGGCTAATGATGTTCAATATTGTGTAAATATAATTTGCTTGGGTATAAGTAATATGGAAACTTTAAGGGGGGATAAGATTGAAAAAGGTAGCAATTCTAATTGAAAACCTATTTGATGAACAAGAGCTGATTTATCCATATCATAGACTTAAAGAAGATTACGAGGTTCATTTAGTAGGGACAAAAAAAGAAGTAGAATACAATGGGAAATCAGGTTTAGCGTTTAAAAGCACCCATGCTTCTTCCGATGTAAAAGCTGATGATTATGTGGCTTTGTTTATTCCAGGAGGGTATTCTCCAGACCATATGAGAAGATGTGATGCAACAATTGATTTAGTAAAAGAATTTAACAATCAAGGAAAACCAATTGCGTCAATTTGCCATGGGCCTTGGATGTTAGCATCATGTTGTGATTTAAAAGGTAAGGATATGACCTCATTCTTTTCTATAAAAGATGATTTAATCAATGCGGGTGCAAATTGGATGGATAAGGAGTTAGTAGTTTCAGGAAATTTAATTACTTCAAGAAACCCAGGAGATCTTCCTGTTTTATTAAAGGAATTGGTAAAAACAATTGAAAGGTAGGATTCTATGCACAATGATTTTAGAGATAACCTTATAAGAATAAGCTTACTTGATCAGGCAGAAAAAAATAAAATCGACAAAGAATCTGTATTTGGAACTCTTCAAGCTAGGGGCTTTTACGATATTAAAGAAGATGAAATAGAAGAACATTTAAAACACTTGGAAGATGAAAACTTTCTAGCAAAAGTAGAAGGGGATAAATATAAGACTTCCCAAGTGGGAAGCAAAGAACTTTCCGAAGTTAAAGATGTAATTAAAAATTTTCAATAAATTTCAAGAAACTAAAAAAGCAAATCAGGTTGATTTGCTTTTTTTGTGTATTTTAGGGTAAGAGTTAGAAAAAGAC
The DNA here is from genome assembly GCA_964604145.1 of uncultured Gudongella sp. Lineage (GTDB taxonomy): Bacteria > Bacillota > Clostridia > Tissierellales > Tissierellaceae > Gudongella. The sequence goes on from CAZRXS010000062.1 coordinate 6,957, forward strand.
TTATGGAGGAACTTATGGAAACCATTACGGAATGGGTGCAAGCATATACAGGAATACCTGGGAGTCTACAAGGACAGCTATTTAGATCGATTTTAATTCTTGTCATAGTAATTATTCTTCATCAAATTTCAAAAAATGTGCTCTATAGAACTATTCAGGATAGAAAGACCTATTATAGAGTTAAGAAGGGAATAGGCTATGCATTTATTATTATAGGATTTGTGTTAATCTCTAGGGTATGGTTTGTAGGAGTAGCATATATTACTACATTTCTAGGTATATTCACAGCTGGTCTTGTAATTGCGCTAAAAGATTTGATTATGAATATAGCAGGTTGGTTTTATATTATCTGGAAAGGGTCTTTTAGGGTTGGAGACAGGATAGAGATAGATGGCACAGCTGGTGATGTTATAGGGATTCAATTATTTGAATTTACAATGATGGAAATGGGCAACTGGGTACCTGCAGATCAGTCTACAGGTAGAATTACCTATGTTCCAAATTATAAAGTATTTAAGGATCCAGTATTTAACTACAGTAGTGGAATCCCTTTTGTCTGGCAGGAAATTCCTATATATTTGACTTTCGAGAGTAATTGGAAAAAAGCTAAGGCGATTTTAGAAGACATTGCAACTAAACACGGTGAGACAATAGGAAGTGCAGTTGAAGAGAGTATTGCTGAAATGTCTAGAAAATTTATGATATACAATGCCAAA
>CAZRXS010000063.1:0-7583 GCA_964604145.1 uncultured Gudongella sp.
TACTTACCTAATTAGGTAAATTTATTTTTGAATTACCCTTCCATATGGAATATAATAATGATATAGACTTAAATTTATTCTTGCAAATTCTAATGAGATTTTAATGTTATCTAAATGCTACTTAAATATTAGCTTGCTATAATTAAGCCATAATAGAAATTAGGAGGTATTGATTATGGTTACTTTAGAACAAGTAGAAAAATTACGACACTATGCAAATATCAGCTATGATGAAGCAAGGAATGCTTTGGAAAAAGCAGGAGGCGATATCTTAGAAGCAATAATAATTCTAGAAAAGCAAAATCTTGTTAAAGAGCCTATTAATGGTGGTTATCATAACACCAGGAGGGGGAAGCAGAATACAGAGAATGACTTTAAAGAAAGTGAAGCTAAAAATGGCACAAGGGTAGATAAAAATAAAGGGACATCCTTTTCTGAATTAATGGGTAGAGTCTTTAAATGGTTAGGTGCAATAATTAGCAAAGGGAATATGAACTACCTAGAGGTTGTCAAAGATGGTAATAATGTTATTGCCATTCCAGTTACAGTGTTTGCAATACTTTTGTTATTTATGTTTTGGGCTATTGTTCCTTTAATTGTCATAGGGCTATTTTTTGGCTATAGATATACATTTATTGGGCCCGATTTAGGAAAAGAAAAACTGAATCGAGTTATGGATTCAGCAGCAAAAGCAGCTGAGAATTTTAAAAAAGAAATGAAGAGTGATAATAGCGATGGAGAAAATTCTGGTAATTGAAGATGAGGAAAAAATAGTTCGATTTATTGAGCTAGAACTTGAACATGAAGGCTATGAGGTCGAAAAAGCTTACAATGGAAGGGATGGGTTAGAGCTTGCTTTAACCCAATCCTTTGATTTGATTTTACTAGATATTATGTTACCTTCCTTAAATGGAATAGAGGTGCTTAGAAGGATACGCAGAGTTTCAGAGGTACCTATTATTCTTCTAACTGCAAGAGATGCTGTTGTAGATAAAGTTTCAGGCCTTGATAGTGGAGCAAACGACTATATAACAAAGCCTTTTGCTATAGAGGAGCTACTAGCCAGGATAAGGGCGATTTTTAGGGAAAAAACTATTAGTGAGCATATAAAAGCACCTTCAAAAATTTTAGCTGGTGTATTAAGCCTTGACCCAGTTAAAAGGGAGGTCAAAGTAAAAGAGAGCTTAATAGCCTTAACAAAAAGAGAATTTGATTTGTTGCAATATTTACTTGAAAATAAGAATATTGTCATAAGTCGTGAATCTTTACTTCGAAATATTTGGGGTTATGATTTCGCTGGTGAATCAAATGCTGTAGATGTGTATATCAGATATTTACGTGCAAAAATTGAAGAACCCTTTGGGATAAAATTGCTCTACACTGTTCGTGGAGTAGGGTATGTGATAAAAGATGAGTAATAGAAAAGAGGAGAATTCAAGTAAAATCAAATCAAAAATACGCTCATCACTTGTTTTAAGGCTTAATGCAGGAATGCTTTGGAGGCTTTTTACTGGTTTTTTTGCCATAAATATACTTATTATTTTAATAAGTATATTTGTAATTTTTTGGAAGGTAGAAGAATGCGCTCACACTATTATTAGTACATCTAAAGAAATTTCTAATAATGGAGAACAAATATATTACAACATTAATAATTACCAAATACTTAAAAAAGAAGAATTATCTTCATCAAAAGGTATTTTGCTACCTAGTTTTATACAGGATAATCTTCCTTTAAAAGCCAAGAATACTAAAAGAAATATTATAATAGAGAAATCTAGAAAAAATATGAAAACATTAGAAAGACTAGATTTAGTAAAATACGATATAGAAACTAATGTAAATGGAATTGCTTATCAAATAATATATTCATTAGGAACTGAATTAAGGTTGTTTTTCTTATTATTTTTAATTATTTTAATATCTGAGTTATCCATAATGATTGGAAACCTAAGAAAAGGGGCAAAGAGTATAAGGAAAACGCTTAAGCCTTTGGCCGACTTAGCTGAAACTGCTAAAAATCTAAATGCAAAAGTCTCATCTAAGGGAATCGAAACAGAAGAAAGACTAATTGAGGATTTAGCAGGAGTAATTAGCAGTATAGATGCTAATAAGTTAGATAGTCGCATATCAGTTGACAGCTCTCAAAATGAGCTTAAAGAGTTAGCATTTGCTATAAACGATATGTTAAACCGTATAAATGATTCTTACCAATCTCAAATAAGGTTTGTTTCAGATGCGTCTCATGAGTTACGAACTCCCATTTCTGTAATACAAGGATATGCAAACCTTTTAGATCGTTGGGGGAAAAAAGACGAGAAAATTATGCAAGAATCAATAGATGCAATTAAGAGCGAGACCGAAGGTATGAAAGAATTAGTAGAGCAGCTTCTTTTTCTTGCGCGCGGAGACAATGAGATCATTCAACTTCACAAAGAAAAGATTGACATATGTGAGTTGTTGGATGAAGTTATTAAGGAAACACAGATGATAGATTCTAATCATAATTTTGAAGTTACCTTAAACAGACCTGCTTACATCTACGCTGATAAACAACTTATAAAGCAAGTTATTCGAATACTTATGGACAATAGCATAAAATATACTCCAGAAGGGGAGAAAATAACATTAAAAACTACAAGCAAAGATGACTTAGTTTGTGTCACAGTTCAAGATAATGGAATAGGAATAGAAGCAGAAAATTTGGCCTATACTTTCGACAGGTTTTTTCGCTCAGATAAATCTAGAGCTAGGAAAACGGGAGGTTCAGGTTTAGGACTATCAATTGCAAAATGGATTGTTGAACAGCATAATGGCTATTTTGAAATTTTAAGTAGAGTAGATATTGGAACTAGAACTACGATTCTTATACCTAAACATAGGGATAAAAATTTAGATCCTACTCTAGAATCCAAAAACATGTCCGACATTTAATTTAATAATTAAAAGAACAATCTGATTGAGATGCACCCTTAAAATTTAGAATTTTTTTAGTGGTGCATATTTTTCTGAGCATAATTAGCTTTAAATAATTATCAGTTAATAATTAGAATTTAAATAATAGAAATACAAACAATGCTAAAAAACATTAATTAGGGTATAATTGTATTAATTAAATTACTTAGAAAGCGAGAGTCCTATGAGACCCATAAAGAAAAGAATTGTAAAGATTTTATCTATACCGCATTTAAATTTAAAAAAGAATTACAAAGTATATAGAAAAATTATTAGTTTTTTTAATCCACCTATAAAAAGTGAATATAGAACCCTTGATCATAAGATGGTGGTAGAAGGAAGAGAAATTCCAGTTCGGATTTTCCTACCAGAAACAAGTAAAACTAGGAAAATACTTATTTTTTTTCATGGTGGGGGCTGGGTAACTGGTGATATAGATAGTTATACAAATGTATGTAGAAATATGGCAAATAATACTGAACATATTGTTGTATCTGTAGATTATAGGCTTGCACCTGAGAATCCTTTTCCAAGAGGACTTGAAGATTGCTATTATGTAACTAAAGAAATATTTAAGCGACCCGAACTTCTAAATTGCAAAGAAGAAGATATCACATTGATAGGAGATAGTGCAGGTGGAAATTTAGCAGCCGTTGTATCTCTTATGGCTAGAGACAGAGAAGAGTTTTATCCAAAAAAACAAATTTTAATATATCCAGCTACAAATTACGACCATTCTGAAGCTTCGCCTTATCCCTCTGTTATTGAAAATGGAAGCGATTATATAATGACCTCAAAGAGAATACAGGATTACTTAGATCTTTATGTAGAAAATGAAGAAGATAAAATCGATCCTTATGTTGCTCCTATACTTTCTAATAACTTAAAAAACCAACCAGACACTCTAATAATAACAGCTCAATATGACCCGTTAAGAGATGAGGGAGAAGCTTATGGTTATAGGTTACGAGAATTTGGGAATAATGTAGAAATCCACAGGGTTAAGGATGCAATTCATGGTTTTTTTTCAACGCCAATAAATACAACCCAAGTGTCCAAAACATATGAATGGATTAACTCTTTTCTAAATGATATTAAAAATTAAGTGGTGAAGACATGAAGACTAAAAATAATAAAGAAAAAGTAGAATGGAAAAAGTTGGACAATGCTTCAAAAATATTTCCAGCAACTTCAAGCAATAAAGATACAAAAGTATATAGAATATCAGCAGAATTTTATAGGGATATAAATCCTGAAAATCTTCAAAGAGCTTTAGATTTAACATTAGAAAGTTTTCCAATGTATAAATCTATCCTTAGGCGAGGGTTTTTTTGGTATTATTTTGAATTGACTAATATTTATCCTAAAGTGGAAATTGAATCTACTAATCCTTGTTCAGCACTATATATAGAGGGGAAGAAAAATCTTCTTTTTCGAGTATCATACTATAAAAAGAGAATAAATTTTGAACTGTTTCATGCTTTATCTGATGGTGCTGGGGCAGTATGGTTTTTAGAAACATTAGTGTTTTATTATATAAGAATCAATTATAAAGCCGAATTAGGTGATAATATACCAAGCCTTGAATATGGTGCGTCTATAAGTCAAAAGATGGATGATAGTTTTTGGAAAAATTACACATCAAATATTCAAGATGCAAAGATACAAAGAGAAAAGTTTAGAACTGCTTATGCGATAAAAGGTAAGAAAATAGACGAGAACAAGATGAAAGTAATAGAAGGAGCTATGTCTGTAAAAGAAGTTTTAAGTATATCTAGAGAATATAGAGTTAGTATAACTGTTTTTTTAACCTCACTCCTTATGTATTCAATTTATGTAGATATGCCAAAAAATAAGAGGAAAAAACCAATAGTTCTTTCAGTACCTATCAATTTACGTGGATATTACAATTCATCTACTGCTAGAAATTTTTTTACTACTATTAATATAAGTTATGATTTTCAAAACAATAGTTCTGAATTTATGGATATTGTAGAATATGTTGATAAAGAACTTAAAAGAGGAATACACGAAGAAAACATACACTATAAGCTTGCTAGATTTATGAAACTTGAAAACAATCCCCTAGCTAGAATAATACCCCTTACTATAAAAGATCTTTTTATGAAGATTGCGGACAAACTTAATGATAAGAGTATTAGCTCTTCAATTTCAAATATTGGGAGGATTGAAACTGCAAAAGAATTTGAAAGTTATATAAAACAATTTAGTATATGTGTTAGTGCAAGAACTCCTAAGGTTACATTTTGTTCATATAATGATAGATTGGTAATTACTTTTACATCCCCATACATAGAAACTGATATACAAAGGGTTTTTTTCCAATTTCTCTCAAATCGAGATATTAAAATAGAAATCACATCAAACATGTAAAGAGGGTGTCAATATGAAGTACTGCAGGCATTGTAAAGTTTATATAAGAGAAGAACGTGACAGATGTACATTATGTGAGAATATACTGGAAGAAGAATTTAAAGAGAAAAGCGAAAATGCATTTCCAGAGATACCTCCTTTTTATGAGAGCCAATTGGCACTTAAAATAATGGTATTTATATCTATAGTAGCTGTAGTGGTAAGTTTTGGGATTAGCATGATATTTCCAAGCAGGATAAATTGGCCAATATTATTTTTGTTTGCAGTAATTAGCATTTGGGTTGGATTGATAATCATAGTTCAAAAAAGGTACCATATACCTAAAAAGATAATATGGCAGGTAGTAATTATATCTATTCTTGCTGTATTTTGGGATTATGAAACCGGGTGGAGAGGGTGGTCACTAGATTATGTTATTCCAATAGCTTGTGTTTCAGCTATGATTATAATGTATGTAACTGCAAAGATAATAAACTTGAGTACTAGAGATTATATAACTTACGCACTTTTAGATGGAATTTTTGGAATTATTCCTGTAGTGTTTTTAATTTTTGATATGGTAAATGTTATTTACCCATCTATTATTAGTATTGGATTTAGCATTATTTCACTGTCAGCTATCTTTATATTCCAAGGAAAAGAGATAAAGTCAGAAATAAACAAGAGAATGCATATATAGGGGGGAATGGAGTATGTTTTCTTAAGTGCCAATGCTAATAGAAATTGTAATTTAACAAGAAAATAACAAGGAGGAATTTAAGAATGATTGAAAAAGTTTTTAAAATGTCAGTTGGGAATGAATACGCTGTTGAAAAGATAATATTTGATGAAAATCTTCATTATCTACACATGGTTTTTAATAAAGGTGAGGGATTGCCTGAACACTTCTCAAACTCGAATGTTTATATGACAGTTGTTCGTGGGAAGCTCTCAATTAAGCTTAATGAACAAGAAACACATGAATATGAGGCAGGAACTCTGTTGAAGATTCCATTTCAAACCAAAATGAATGTCAAAAATCTTCACGATGAAAGCTTGGAGTTAATTGTCGTAAAAGCACCAGCTCCAAAAAGCTAGGAACATAGGAAGATTATAGCATAGAACTAGTTTATTATACCTAAAACTAGTCTATGCTATAATTAAATTACAAAGAATAATTATGGGAGGTAGCATATAAATGGTAAATATTGATGATAAAAGACTTTGGGCAGGTTTAAATAATCCTAAGCTTAAATCTAAAGAAGCTGATGTAGCAATTTTTGGGATTCCTTATGATGGTAGCGTTAGCTTTAGGTCTGGCGCTAAAGAAGCCCCTGATGCATTGAGAAATATAACATATACTATTACACCGACTACCGAAGAGTTTAAATCTTTTGAAGATCTTAAACTTAAAGATATGGGAAACGCTCTAGGAGAAACAAGAGATGAAGTGTTTAAAAATGCTGAAGAATTGACGAAAAAACTTGTTGAAGAGGGTACTTTTTTTATTATGATTGGGGGAGACCATTCAGTAACAATCCCTGTTCAAAGAGGGATAGATAAGGCGCTTAATGAACCATTTGGCATAGTTCATATAGATGCACATTTTGACTTATGTGATCATATAGATGGCGATAAACTATCTCACGGTTCTACTCAAAGAAGGGCCTTAGAGCTTAAAAATATAAATGGGATAGAAAATATATCATTTTTAGGAATAAGATCTGCTGAAATGGATGAAATAAATTTTATTAAGAATAATGATGTACATGTAATAAGTTCCAAAGAAATATCTAAAATAGGTGCAATTGAAACAGTTAAAAGAGTAAAAAAACAACTTGGACATTTGAATAAGATTTATTTAACAATCGATATTGACTGTCTTGACCCAGCATATGCTGCAGGGACTGGAACACCTCAATTTGGAGGACTAACTTCAAGAGAATTATTGACTATACTTGAAGGTCTGTTTGATCTACCTATTATAGGAGCTGACATAGTTGAAGTGGCACCATCTTTAGATCCTGCTCTAACATCTTTGTTTGCAGCTAGAAAACTTGTAACAGAAATTTGTGGTTATGTATATGAAAAAAACTTTAAGAAACTATAACTTAATTCCTGAATTTATCCAAGAAATTAGTCCCTAAAACCCCACCTACAATCATTATAGATCCTATTATATGATAATAGAATAAATCTTCTTTTAGAAATACTACACCTGCAACTATAGAGATAACAGTTCCAAGATTAGAAAA
>CAZRXS010000064.1:0-7466 GCA_964604145.1 uncultured Gudongella sp.
TCCGTAGGATGGACGACTCTGTCCATCCGCAAGCGGCGCTAAGAAGCATAAAGATTCCTCGTTACACTCGGAATGACAACAGTCTGTCATCCAGAGCGCAGCGAAGGATCTTTCTTTTAATCTTTTTAATTGTGATTTGTGATTTGCGAATTGTGAATTGATAAAAATCCCATACATACACCTTAAATAAATATGATATAATAATCGCAAGCGGCGCTAAGAAACATAAAGATTCCTCGTTACACTCGGAATGACAACAGTCTGTCATCCAGAGCGCAGCGAAGGATCTTTCTTTTAATCTTTTTAATTGTGATTTGTGATTTGCGAATTGTGAATTGATAAAAATCCCATACATACACCTTAAATAAATATGATATAATAATAACAGAAATGTTATAAACTAAAAGGGGTGTATTAAATGAGAAAAACGCTAATTACTGGAGGACTAGGCCAGATAGGTTCGGAATTAGTTGTTACAATGCGGAAGATATACGGTGTAGAAAATGTTGTTCTTAGCAATAGAACTGCAAAAGAAACCCATCAGGAACTTATTGAGAGTGGTCCATTTGAAAGATTAAATATTCTTGATAAGGAAGAAATGGCAAATATTATAGACAAATATAAAATAAATACAATTGTAAACCTTGCGGCAATTCTCTCTGCTGTAGGAGAGAAAAAGCCACAACTTTGTTATGATGTTAATATGAATGGACTGTATAATATACTTGAGCTTGCTCGAGAAAAAGAAATTGCCGTCTTTACGCCAAGTTCAATAGCAGTATTTGGTAGTTCTACCCCAAAAGATAAGACACCACAAGATACTATAATGAGACCAGAAACTATATATGGAGTTACAAAGGTTGCAGGAGAATTGCTTTGTGACTACTACTATAATAAATTTGGAGTAGACACAAGAGGGGTAAGGCTTCCAGGACTTATTTCATATGATACATTGCCAGGTGGAGGAACAACAGACTATGCTGTACATATATATTATGAAGCGTTAAGAAAACAAAAATATACCAGTTTTATTGGTCCAGGTACAAAGATGGATATGATGTATATGCCAGATGCTATAAATGCAATGTTAACCCTATTAGAAGCAGACAGCTCAAAATTGGTGCATAGAAATGCTTTTAATATCTCAGCTATGAGCTTTGACCCAGAAAAAATAGCAGGGTCAATAAGAAAACACATTCCAGAATTTAAAATAGACTATGATATTGATCCAGAGCGTCAGGCAATAGCAGAGTCTTGGCCAAACTCCTTAGATGATACAGAAGCAAGAAAACAATGGGGTTGGAAACCCGAGTATCTGCTAGATGATATGACTAAAGATATGCTAGAAAAACTAAAGATAAAGTTAAAAATTTAGACTAGGGAAACCTAGTCTTTTTTTGCTTTATGTTGACAAGAATACTAGGATATACTATACTTATATGGAATACCAAGCAATTTACTTGGGATTAAAGAGGTGAAAAAATGAAAGTGTCAACAAAGGGTAGATACGGGCTTATAGCAATGCACCAATTAGCTCAAGATTATGGGCAAGGACCCATATCCTTAAAATCCATAGCAGAAAAGCAAGGCTTATCTGAAAATTATTTAGAGCAACTTTTTGCTAGTTTAAGAAAAGACGGATTGATAACTAGTGTAAGGGGAGCATATGGAGGTTATATGCTATCACGCCCACCAGGTGATATAACCGTAGGCCAGGTTCTAAGAGCTTTAGAAGGAGATATTACACCATATGAATGTGTAGATGGGACAGACCACGCTTGCATAAAAGGAGAAGATTGTGCCACTAAAATGGTTTTAGTTAAGATAAAAGACAGCATAGATCAAGTTATTGATTCAATAACACTTAATGATATGATAATTGACAATATTGAAATAGAAGAGTGATGGGGGATAATAATGAAAAAAACTATATATATGGACCACGCAGCGACAACTCCTGTTAAAAAAGAAGTCTTAGATGAAATGATGCCATATTTTTCTGAGTATTATGGCAACCCTTCAAGCATATACACCTTAAGCAATTATTCAAATATAGCGATAGATAAAGCAAGAGAACAAGTTGCCAAGGCAATCCATGCAAAAAAGAATGAGATTTATTTTACTAGTGGGGGTTCAGAATCTGATAATTGGGCAATTAAGGGTGTGGCATCTAAACATATAAAAAAAGGAAATCATATAATAACTACAAAGATAGAGCACCATGCAGTCCTCCATACATGTGAGTTTTTAGCTAAACAAGGTTTCCATATTACTTATCTTGATGTAGATGAATATGGGCTAGTGTCACTTGAAGAATTAAAAAATGCAATCACTGAGAAGACAATCCTAATAAGCATAATGTTTGCTAATAACGAAATTGGCACAATTCAACCTATTAAGGAAATAGGAGCGATTGCAAAAGAACGAGATGTACTTTTTCATACAGATGCGGTTCAAGCAGTAGGAAGCTTAGAAATAGATGTTAATGAAATGAATATAGATTTGCTTTCCATGTCAGCTCATAAACTTTATGGACCAAAAGGAACAGGAGCTCTTTATATAAGGACAGGAGTAAAAATAGACCCACTTATTTCAGGTGGAGGTCAAGAAAAAAATAAAAGAGCGGGAACAGAAAATATTGCAGGTATAGTAGGACTTGGCAAAGCAGTAGAATTGGCATATAAATATTTAGATGAAAATAATAAAAAACTAATCAGTTTAAGAGATAAATTAATTAAGGGTATACAAGATAATATCAAAGATACTAGATTAAATGGGCATCCAAAATATAGACTTCCTGGAAATGTAAACTTTTGCTTTAGATATGTTGAAGGAGAAGCACTTCTATTAAGTTTAGATTTGGTGGGAATTGCTGGTTCAAGTGGGTCTGCTTGTACATCGGGCAGCTTGGATCCATCTCATGTACTGCTTTCAATAGGACTAATTCATGAAATTGCACATGGGTCACTTAGACTTTCATTAGGAGCAAGTAATACAGAAGAAGATATAGATTATACAATTGAAAAACTAGTAGAAATTGTAGATAGATTAAGAAAAATGTCACCGTTATACAATAAAATGGCTTAGGGGGGATAAAAAATGTATTCTATGAAAGTAATGGAGCACTTTATGACACCCAGAAATGTAGGGGAAATAGATGATGCTGATGGTATTGGAGAAGTAGGTAATGCCAAATGCGGAGATATTATGAGAATGTATCTTAAAATTGAGGGAGATGTTATTACAGATGTAAAGTTTTTGACATTTGGATGTGGATCAGCAATAGCTTCTTCAAGTATGGCGACAGTCTTAATTAAAGGTAAAACTATAAAAGAAGCAATGGAATTAACTAATAAAGATGTTGCAGATGCACTTGATGGTTTACCCCCTCTTAAGATGCATTGTAGCGTTTTAGCTGAACAAGCTATAAAATCTGCATTATATGATTACTCTAAGAAATCTGGGGTAAAAATAGAAGGATTGGAAAATGTAGATTTTGACGATGAAGACTTACATGAATCAGTGGATATAGAAGATTAAGACTACTTTAAAGACTTTGGTATAAGATGGCTTTGAAACATCCTGCCACAGTCTTTATCTATTAAGAGGTGACTTTAATGGCAATAGGAATAGCACCTGAAATATTTGTAAAATTGGTGTGGATTTTATCTGCAATACTTCTTTTTCTAGTTATTTACTATCTTATTAATATTGGAAATAGATTTGTGCCAGATCGAAAAATGATTTATTACAATACTAGGCTAATCCTATGGGTTATAGCCGCCTTATTTGGCTTGTATTTTATTTCAAAGATATTTAATCGCTATCCTTTAATAGAAGATACCTTTTATACAGTAATAATTTCATTAATATTAGCATATTTTTTAAACCCTCTTGTGAATTTTTTTGAAAAGAAGGGTTTAAATAGATTTTTTTCAACTGTTTTAGTATATCTAATCATACTAGGGATTTTTGTACTTTTATCAATATCTGTAATTCCAAGAACAGGCAGAGAATTAAGACGATTAGCGACTAATTTTCCCGGCTATATCACAGCTATAACAAATTGGTTTTCCTCTTTATATTTAGATTACTCTAGCACATTAGAAGAAATGCCAGAAGTAGTAGAAAGTATTCAGAATGTAATATCTCAAAATATAGAAAGGATACAAACAACTTTTGCTAATGGGATAGAGAGATTTCTTGTTATGCTAGTTGGTATGTTTACGCGTATAATCAGTTGGATTTTAACTCCAATTTTAACATTCTACTTTTTAATGGATAAGGACCACTTTATAGAAAAGCTAAAAGCTTTAATTCCTAAAAAAAATAAAGAAGAAACACTATACCTATTTAAAGAAATAGATACTGCACTTTCTGAATTTATTAGAGGAAGACTCTTTATGGCAGTTGCCGTTGGAATTACAACGACAATATTCTTATTATTAATGGGAATTGAATTTGCCATAGTAATAGGAATTATAACTGGTGTTGCAGATATTATTCCTTATATCGGACCATTTTTAGGCTTTTTACCAGCTGTAATATTTGGCTTTATTGCAAGCCCAATAAAAGCACTTTGGGTGGGCATATTTTTCATCCTTATACAGTGGGCTGAAAATAACATTTTAGGGCCTAAAATCCTAGGCAAAACAACAGGTATGCACCCTCTAACAGTCCTACTTTCAATAATAGCAGGAGGGACAATGTTTGGAGTAATGGGCATGCTTCTTTCAGTTCCATTTGTAAGTGTGATAATTATACTGTATAAGTATTTTAAAGCTAAAATATACAATAGATTTCCAAATAGAGCGAGTTAAATTGACAAATAGCATGCAATAAATTAGAATATTAGAATAGAATCCTCATTATGGGGGTATTTTTCTGGTAGAAGGGACGATGAATAGCAATGAAAAAAATAGGACTACATGAGATAAGAAAAGAATACTTAGATTTTTTTAAAGAGAGGGACCACCTAGTGGTACCTAGTTTTTCACTTGTGCCAAAAAACGATAAATCTTTACTCTTAGTTGGTGCGGGAATGGCACCTTTAAAGCCCTATTTTACAGGAGAAGCAACACCTCCACATAATAGGATGGTAACTTGTCAGAAGTGTATTAGGACAGGTGATATTGAAAATGTAGGTAGAACTGCTAGGCACGCAACTTTTTTTGAAATGCTTGGTAATTTTTCATTTGCAGATTACTTTAAGAAAGAAGCCATAGCATGGGCTTGGGAATTTTTAACAGTAAATATGGAGTTAGACCCAAATGAACTATGGGTTAGCGTGTTCTATGAAGATGATGAGGCATATGAAATTTGGAATAAAGAAATAAAAGTTCCAAAAGAACGAATTGTAAGGTTGGGGAAGGCAGATAATTTCTGGGAACTTGAGGTCGGCCCATCCGGACCATGCTCAGAGATTTATATAGATAGGGGCTTATCATTTGGCTGTGGCCGTGAAGATTGCAAACCTGGCTGTGATTGTGATAGGTTTATAGAGATATGGAATTTAGTCTTTACCCAATTTGATAAAGATGAAAAAGGTGTTTACCATCCACTTTCACATCCAAATATCGATACCGGGATGGGGCTTGAAAGAATAGCTGCAATAAAAGAAGACGTTGAAACTATATTTGATATAGGAGCAATAAAAGCAATTTTAGAAAAAATTGTAGAAATAAGTGGATATAAATATGGAACAGACCCTATTAAAGATATATCAGTTAGAGTAATAACCGATCACTCAAGAGCTATAACATTTTTAGTAAGTGATGGAGTTATCCCTGGAAATGAGGGAAGGGGCTATGTTCTAAGGAGACTATTGAGAAGAGCAGCAAGACATGGTAAAATTTTAGGCATAGAAGGCACATTTTTAAGCCAAGTTGCCGGAGAAGTTATAGATTCTTGGTCAGTTGAATATGGTGACTTAAAAGAAAATGAAAGACAGATAAAAAAGATTATAAAAACAGAAGAAGACAAGTTTCAGGAAACCATTAGTGCAGGTTTAAATATCCTAGAAGATTATATTTTAGATATGAAAAAAGAAAGCGAAAGAATTTTTAGTGGGCAAAAAGCATTTAAACTATATGATACATTTGGCTTTCCCTTGGAGTTAACAGAGGAAATCCTTTTAGAAAAGGGCATTGAATTAGATGTAGGTGGATTTAATCTCTATATGGAAGAACAAAAACAGAGAGCAAGATCTGCCAGAGAAGGAACAGATGGCGGTTGGGGTGGACATGAAGATTTAGAGACTATGAAAGACATACATTCAGAATTTATGGGATATACCACAACTAGGTTAAAATCAATTGTTTCAGCTTTGTTTAAAGAAAGAGAGAGGGTAGCCCACCTTAGTGAGGGTGAATCTGGATATATTATTTTAGAGAAAACTCCCTTTTATGGTGAACAAGGTGGTCAAGTAGGAGATAGTGGGAAGTTATTATTTAAAAATGGTCAAGCTAGAGTTTTAGATACAAAACTCTCTAAATGGGGTACACCACTTCATTTTGTTGAAATTGACAAAGGACAAATTAAAGAAGGAGATAGGCTTGAGGCTATTGTCGAAGATGAAAAGAGAGAATCAACAAAGAGAAATCACTCAGCCACACACCTATTACACAAAGCTTTAAAACAAGTACTAGGTAATCACATAAATCAAGCAGGTTCTTTGGTCGGTCCTACAAGACTTCGTTTTGACTTTACACATTTTGAACCCGTAAAAGATGAGGATATAAAAAGAATTGAGTTTTTAGTAAACAAACAAATTCTAAAAGCTTTAAATGTAGATACAGAGGAAAAATCCCTTAAAGAAGCCCAAGAACTGGAAGTAATAGGCTTATTTGAAGAAAAATACGGTGAAACCGTAAGAGTAGTAAGCATGGGAGACTATTCAATGGAACTTTGTGGTGGTACCCATGTTCTAAATACAGGAGAAATTGGATTGTTTAAAATCCTATCAGAAGCAGGAATTGCATCCGGAGTAAGAAGGATAGAAGCAATAACAGGACTAAATCTGTTAAAATATCTAGATGATTTAGAAAAAGATATGGATAATCTAGCTGATATATTAAAAACAAATAGGTCGAACTTAATAGATAGGTCAAAGCAAGTAGTGGAAGAATCAAAAGAAAAAGACAGGGAGATTTCCAGATTAAAAGATAAACTATCTTCAAATATTGCAGATGAAATTTTAAGTAGAGCTAAAGATATTAATGGAGTAAAATTAATAACTTATATATCAAATGATCTTGATATGGAGGGGCTAAAGACTTTAGGAGATGAATTAAAAGCAAGATTTAAGAGTGCTCTAGTTGTTTTAGCATCAGAAAAAGATGAAAAAATAGCATTTGTTTCAATGGCAACTAAAGATGCAAGTAAGGTCGGAGTACATGCTGGAAATATTATAAAAGAAGTTGCGAAAATGACAGGAGGCAGTGGTGGAGGTAGACCTGAGATGGCAC
>CAZRXS010000065.1:0-7403 GCA_964604145.1 uncultured Gudongella sp.
CAGATACAAGGGAATATTGGTGATTGATGATAAATATTTGCTTTCTTTGTTAAGGTATGTTCATCAAAATCCTGTAAATGCTAATATCTGTGAAAAAATAGTGGAATATATTTGGTCTAGCGATAAATGTTATAGGAAGAATAATAATGAAGGTAAAGTAGATATTGATTTTATGCTTAATATATTTTCAGAAAATAGAATAGATGCAATCAAAGCTTATATGGATTTTATGGATGAAAATAAAAAAGAAGATATCTCTGCATTTGAGCAGGTTGATATTATAGGGAAAGTAAATACTGTGATGCTTGATAAGTATTTAAAGAAAGAAAAAAAGAGTTTGGATCAAATATTAAGGGATGTTACCTTAGAAGAGAAAATATTTAGTGAAATAAAAGCGGGTTGTAGAAAGAGGTATTTGAGTTGTTATAAAAAAGAATTTGTAGAACAAGCAATAAAAACAAATTATACTATGAAGGAAATAGGTGAAAATATATCTATTAGTGATGCAGCGGTATTTAAAATGCTAAATAAAGATAGTTTAAGCTAGGGGGAAAATAAGTGGCTTCTATTGTAAAGAGTTTTGCTATATCAGGTGTGGAAGGGTATTTAGTGGATGTTGAAGTCAAAGAAATATTTGGACAACCTATGATCTCAATTGTAGGACTTGGTGATACTGCTGTTAAAGAAGCTCGTGAGAGAGTTCAAGCGGCAATTAATGATAGCAATTATACATTCCCAGAAAAGAAGATTGTAATAAATTTAGCGCCAAGTGATCTTAAAAAGAGTGGATCTCACTTTGATTTAGGAATTGCATTAGGACTATTACTTGAAACTGAGCAGCTTAAGATAGTCAAAACAGAAGAGTTTGCTTATGTTGGTGAGTTGTCTTTAAACGCGAAACTAAGATCTTGTTCTGGGATTTTGCCAATGACTATTGCTGCTAAACAAGCTGGAATTGAGAACATTATTGTGCCATTAGATAATATTAAAGAAGCTTCACTAGTCAAGGGTATTAATGTATTTGGATTTGACTCATTGGTTGAAGTTGTTGAGTATCTGGAGAATAGAAGAGAATATAATCCTAGTTTGAATATAGAAGTAATTGACAGTGTGGAGGATGAGCATAAAATTGACTTTAAAGATGTTCAAGGACAAGATGCAGTTATAGAATATGTTGTTGTTGCAGCTGCTGGTGGTCATAATCTAATTATGATTGGTGCTCCTGGATGCGGAAAGTCTATGATTGCTAAGCGTATCCCGACAATTTTGCCAAGTATGACAGATGAAGAGTCCCTGGAGGTTACTAAGATATATAGCGTTGCTGGGGTACTTCGTGATAAAAGAGGTTTGATATCTGAGAGGCCTTTTAGAGCTCCGCATCACAATGCTTCTACAAATTCTCTAATTGGTGGAGGTAATGATGCTACTCCTGGCGAGATATCTTTGGCCCATAATGGGGTTTTGTTTTTAGATGAAATAGCTGAGTTTAGCAAGAAAACACTTGAATCTTTAAGACAACCTATGGAGGATCAACAGGTGACTGTTTCAAGAGTTAAGCATTCAAATACTTACCCTTCGAGCTTTATGTTAATAGCGGCTATGAATCCTTGCCCGTGCGGTTATTATGGGAATGAAAAATGTAAATGTAGTGACTATGAAGTACTTAAATATAGACAGAAAATATCTGGTCCAATAATGGACAGAATGGATATACAAAAGTATGTTAGAATTGTAGATTTTATGGATTTATCAAACTATTCTTCTGGCAAAACTTCCAAAGAACTACGAGAACGAGTAGAATTTGCTAGAAAAATTCAAAAGAATAGATTCGAGGGTATAGAGGGCGTTAACTGTAATGCACAGATGAACAATAGCTTAATTAAAAAACATTGCATTATGGAGCCTGAAAGTCAAAAATTATTACAGCTAGCTTATGATCGTTTTCAATATAGTGCAAGAACTTTTCATAAGTATCTTAAAGTTGCTAGAACTTTTGCTGATTTGGATGGCTCAGAAAAGATCAGGAAAAAAGACGTTGCTGCTGCTTTAATGGCTAGGGATTTAGAAAAAGATAGGGCTATTATGACTATAGTTTAGGAGGTTTCAAAATGGAGTATTGGCTATGGCTAAGAGGGATCAGGGGTTTAGGCCCTATAATCGAAAAAAGATTATTAAATCATTTCAAAACTCCTAAATCGATTTATGAAGCTGAAGAAGATGAGCTTATGTCTATAATGGGCATTGGAAAGGTTATAGCTAATAGCATTGTGTCATCTCATTCTCTTAATAATGCTTATTCTGTATTAAATAAAATGGAAAAGAAAAATATAAAATTACTTACATATAATGATTCTTTGTATCCATGTATTGCAAAAGATTATGTTGAAGCACCAACGTTATTGTACTATAGAGGAATGATTAAGGAAAACATTGAAGGCGTTGCTATTGTTGGATCTAGACGATGTTCTAACTATGGTAAAAGAGTAGCGATTGAAGCTGCAGAATTTCTAGCTGAGTGTAATATTCCAGTAATTAGCGGAATTGCAAAAGGAATTGATGGATATGCTCATACTGCTTGCCTAAATAGAAATGGATATACTATTGCTTTTCTTGGTAATGGTGTGGATATCTGTTATCCAAGTGAGCATATTAGTCTAATGGAAGCAATTATTGAAAATGGTGCAGTGATTTCAGAATATCCTCCTGGTACAACAACTCATTCTGAATTTTTCCCAAGGCGTAATGCGTTAATAAGTAGCTGGTGTAAAAAGATATTAATAGCTGAAGCTGCTGAAAGAAGTGGTGCACTAATTACTGCTGATTTTGCAAGAGAACTAAATAGAGAAGTGTTTGCAGCTCCTTATGAAATACATAGTAGCTCGGGTAAAGGAACTAATAGACTTATTTTAGAAGGGGCTACTATATATCTAGACCCTTCTCAACTTATGCTTGGAGAGAAAATTGTTAATATTGAAGATGTAATTGAGGGTGAAGATTTAATAGAATCAAGAAGAGTTAAAATACATCCGAATAATAATGTAACAATAAATAAGGAGTTATCGGTTATTGAAGAAAAAATATTATCTTGTATAATGGAGAAACCTAAAACTATTGAAGAAATTGGAATAGAATTAAATATAGATGGAGTAGATTTAATTGAAGAAATCTCTATTATGGAACTTGAAGGTAGCATAAGAGATATTGCAGGGGGCCGGTATATTGGTTGTAGGGGGTAAATAGGGATGGTAAATAGGGATGTTGGGATGCTTAGAATTGGAGGGGTAGAATGATTTATTTATTCACATTAATACCATTTGTACTATTACCTTTAATAATTATGTCTTTAATTGTTTTATTGCCGAATAAATGCCGGTGCCACACGGTGCCAGGCATCTAACTTAATATTAATGAGTATGTACAATCTATTTATTTGATAATATACTTGTAGTGTTTTATGAAGATTGTTTTGACCATACCTTTTACGAAAAAACTCATAAAAGTTGGGAGACAGAAAAAGATAGTTTATTAAAGCTTTATGGTGAGCTAACGGAATGGATAAAGCATGAGTCACAGGATTGAATGCTTTGTTTCAGATCTTATATTTAGAGGTTATTTCAGAACTTATTATAAAGATCAAATGAAAATCCAAATTAGAACTTTTTAAAATTTATAGAAACTGATAGGATTTATGGGTATACTAATAGTAGAGAATATTATTTTATCAATTCTGAATAGACTGTATTTGGAACTCAATACTTTGTTAGTATTTATTAAGATCTAAAAAACAAATTGGAATGAGGAGAATTTAAAAACATGGCAAATATAATTATTATTGGCACTTGGAAAGAAGGAGTAGCTTTAGATTATCATGTTTCTTCAAGCACACCTATAGGTTTTAATGAATACGGAAGAATGAATTTTGATACTGTAAGAACTCAATTAGGAGAGGTTGTATTTAAAATTAAATATAGAGATTATATTTTAGACAATAAAGGTTTTATTGATCTTATAAAATTTGGTTTAGAGGATTTTTTATTTAATAAAAAAATATCGTATATAATAGGAGTTCCGCCAAGTAATAAGTATAGACAGTCTCAACCTGTAGATATGATAGGCGATGCGTTATCTGAGTATATGGGAATCCCATATTTAAAAAACTTTTTTATAAAATCAGATGATACCTATGTTAAGAATTTGGTTGGTGAAGAAAAGAAAAAAGTTGCTGATACTATAGATTTTAACAGAGAAGCTTATAGAGCAATAGAAGCTGATTCTAATATTCTACTTATAGATGATATTTATCAGTCTGGCTCAAGTTTAAACTCTTGCACTGAAAAATTGCTAAGTATAGATAGTGTAAATGATGTTTATGTGTTGGCATTAACAAAGACAAGGAATGGTTAATAAAGTATGTTTCTAAAAGGGAGTTTTAGTTATGAAAAGTATATTTATAGCAGGGCCAAGAGAAATAAGGAAATTGGACAATAAAGTCTTATTGATACTCAAGAGTTTTGAAGAAAAGTCCTTTAGGATTAATGTGGGTGATGCTAATGGAGTTGATAAATTGATTCAAACTTTTTATCATAATTTGAATTATGATAATGTTTTTGTATTTGCCAGTAATGGAAAGGCAAGGAACAACTTGGGCAATTGGGAGGTAATTAAAGTAGAAGTAGACAAATCTGTAAAGGGTTTTGAATTTTATGTTCAGAAAGATAAAGCAATGGCTGAAAAATGTGATTTAGGTTTAATGATATGGAACGGTAAAAGCAAAGGAACTTTAAATAATATAATTAATCTAAGAAAGAAAAATAAACCCATTGTTTTGTTTTTAACAACTTCAAAAGAATTTTTTCAAATAAATTCCGATTGTGATTTTTTAAATATAATTAAAATGTGCCCTGATGAAACTAAACAATTATATATAGACTTATTAAATAAAGATTTAGATAAAACAGAGGAGAAAAAAAATGATGAAGTAAAACAGTTATCTATGATTATTTAGGCAAATAAAATTAAAGCTAGAGAGCAAAGTCATAAGAGTGCCGGTGAAAATAAAAGCTGAGAAGAGTGCCGGTGCCTGGCTACTAACTTAATAACTTACTTAATATTCTGACAATTGGGCATATCATTACCTAAGCTAGGAGTATGGAGTGGAAGTTTAGCTGCTGTATTTCTTAATAATGAGATTTAAGTGGACAGTTCCATTATATATCGTGGGGCTAGTTGATTGTAGGATATTGAGTCATAGAGTAGTGTACCAATGAATGTTTGCAGGAAAATGCAATGCAATCATAATAAAAGATATCTGTTTAGATGTTTTGTTGTTGGATAATAAGGGGATTGATACAAATATGAAGAAGACAGCATTGCTTTTAATGCTAATAACGATACTATCCAAATTAGTAGGATTTGCCAGGGACATAACTCTATCATACTTCTATGGAGCATCTAGTATAACAGATGCTTATTTAATATCCATAACCATACCCAGTGTTATATTTGGATTTATAGGAGTTGGGATAGCCACAGGATATATCCCTATGTATAGTAAGATAGAAAAATTAGAAGGCAGTAATGAGGGTAATAAATATACTAATAATCTTGTGAATATCTTACTAGTCTTAAGCACAGTAATGTTTGTATTTGGACTTGTATTTACAGTACCTCTTGTAAAGTTATTTGCTTCTGGTTTTGAAGGTGAAACTCTAGAAATGGCAGTTAATTTTACAAGAGTAACCATAGCTGGTATGTTTTTCACAGGACTTATATCGGTATTTAATGGATTTTTACAGATTAAAGGCAACTATGTTATACCAGCCTTAGTTGGATTCCCTATGAACTTCATTACAATAATAGCTATAATAATAAGTTCTAAAGGGAATTTAATACTTTTATCTATTGGTACTGTAATAGCTACAGCTTCTCAATTGCTCTTAGTACTACCTTTTGCATACAAAAAGGGATATAAGTATAAACCAGTGTTTGATTTAAAAGACAAGCATATAAAAAATATGATTTACATAGCTTTGCCTGTAATAATAGGGCTTTCAGTTAATCAAATTAATGTTCTTGTAGATAGAACCATAGCATCACGAGTAGCGGTAGGTGGAATATCAGCGCTTAATTATGCTAATAGATTAAATGGATTTGTTCAGGGTATTTTTGTGGCTTCTATAACTACTGCTTTATATCCCATGATATCTAAAATGGTTGCAGAAAATAATATGGATGGTCTTAAGAAATCTCTATCAGAAGCCATTAGTGGAATTAATCTTTTAGTAATCCCGGCTACAGTAGGATCTATGATATTTGCAGTACCAATAGTCAGGCTTTTATTTGATCGGGGTATGTTTGATGTTCAGGCTATTACTATGACCTCAAGTGCATTGTTTTTTTACTCATTAGGAATGATTGGATTTGGACTTAGACAAGTACTATCCAGGGCATTTTATTCAATGCAAGATACTAAGACTCCAGCAATCAATGCTGCTATTGCAGTGGTATTAAACATTATTCTTAATATAATACTTTCAAGATTGATGGGAATTGGTGGTCTAGCTTTGGCAACCAGTATATCCGCCATTTTTGGAACGATGTTATTATTTATAAGTCTTAGAAAGAAAATTGGATCATTTGGTATGAAGAATATTACTATTTCTTTTGTTAAGATAATGGGAGCATCGCTTGTGATGGGTCTGATAGCAAAGTTATCATTTAATATGATGATTGGTACAATTGGGCAGAATATATCCTTAGGCATAGCTATTGGTATTGGAGCAGTCGTGTATGGCGTGATGATTTATTTTATGAAGGTAGAGGAAGTAGATTTATTAGTTGCACTGTTGAAGAAGAAACTTGGGGAAAGATAATACATAATATAAGATTCAAGTTAACATTTCCAACTATATTTGATGGGATTTTGATAGCTGGGGTTTTGACTACGCTTTTGAGTCATGGAGTAGTTTCAGTGTTTAGATAGAGTGGGCTTAGTGGATTAATAAAAGAAGTTAATTAAAAAAAGAGGTGAATAAAATGAAATACTCAAGATCAGAGATAAATAAATTATGGGAAATAGAAGATAAAACTTTAGAAGAGACAATAAAATTGGATATACTGAACTTCATTGGAGCTATCCATGCTAATAAGCGTGATTTTATAGATGAGTCTTATGATTCAGAGTTCTTTGGAGACATAGGGATGACTTTCAAGAAAAGATCAGGACAGGTAATGGGTGTTATTGCTGTAAATATAAAGAGCGAAGATAGGAAATTAACCTATATATTTAATGAGCAAGGCTATGAACTATTAGATGATCTGCTGGAACACTTGATATTCTAACAACTTAAAATGTAAAGCTGTGATCAAGAGAAAAAAACTCTTAAGACCACAGCTTTTTTTAT
>CAZRXS010000066.1:0-7331 GCA_964604145.1 uncultured Gudongella sp.
TTATAGCTAATCCAATAGCAAATAAAACTAAAATAGGGATAGATTTATAATACGGAACTATAAATGTAGATGCAAGGGTTATCCCATATATAATACCCTTGGGATTGACAAATTGAAGTAGTAATCCTTTAACAAATGTATTAGTCCTTTTGTTTTTCTCAATATTTTTATGGGGCTTACTTTTAAAAGTTTTCCATGCTAAGTAAAAGATGTAGGATGCTCCTATAACTGTCATAATAGGTTTTATAGTCGGAATAACTTTATACAAACTATAGCTAAATAAATTGCTAAGCATTAAAACTATAAAAAAACCTAGGCTAACACCATAATTGAAAGCTAAACTTTTTTTCAAACCATATCTACTAGCATTTGACATAGACATGATATTATTGGGGCCGGGAGTAAAAGTTGTAACAAATATATATGAGATAAAAGCAGTAAAATTTGGCATAAAGACACTCCTTAAATGAAATTACAATAGATATATTTATTTTATAGTATATTAACAAAATTTCATTGTCAACAAATTAGATTTAATTAAAATAATAACAATCATTATGAATTTATTTAATGATAATATGTTATAATCGTTACTATAAGCATTAAATAACAGATAGGAGAGACTAGAAATGACTCGAACTAAGGAAATTAGAGGTAATATTAAAGATGCTAAAAACCATGTTAAGAAAAACGATTCTATAAATTTTGAATTAAATCATTTTGATAGAATTATTTCTCATCTTGGAGCTAATTCAAAAAAATGCCCAGAGTGCAAAAGCTTATATGCGGAAGTAGAAAACTATTTTGAAACATTAAAAGAAAAAGAATACCATTTAGATAAAACAGACAAGAAAGAGAGTAAAATACTAACAAATACTATAATAAAACATTTACAAAAAGAGCATAATTTATTTCGACAAGGGCATTATATGAGTATATTTATTCCTTTAGGAATTAGTATAGGATTAGTTGCAGGACTTCTTTTCTTTGAAAAAATTATTTTACCAATAGCATTAGGATTTTCCTTGGGACTTCTTATAGGAGTTACATTAGATGCAACGGTAAAAAAATATAATAAAACAATATAATAAATTTAGAAGGGAGTAGATAAAATGACCTACGAGATTCGCAAATTAGATGAGTCCTATAAGGGAAAAGAGTTAGATTTTTTTTATGTTTCTGAGTATTATTATGACATTCAGAAAACTTATCACGAAGAATCAATAAATTTTAGATTTACAAAAAAACACTTTTCTACTCCTGTTGAAAAAAAGTTTAAGACTATTTTAATGGAGGAACATTTAGATGATCCCATTTTATATGGAGCATTCCACAAGGACAAGGTTGTTGCATACTTAGAAATGGTACATGAAAAATGGAACAATAGAATGAGGATAACAAATATATTGGTAGAACATAGTTTTAGGCATAAGGGAATAGGCAAAATACTTATGAATAAAGCTTACGAAGTTTCTAAAAATCACGGTGCTAGAGCCATCGTCCTAGAAACTCAAAGCTGTAATTTTCCGGCAATAAGCTTTTATAGAGCTTTGGAATTTAAAATAGTTGGATTTGATTTACAAGCATATAGTAATGAAGATTCAGAGAGGTTAGAAGTAAGGTTAGAATTAGGAAAAATCATTAAAAACTAAAAGGAGGAAATGGAATGAAGAATGTGTATGTTATTACTGGAGGAAGTAGTGGTATTGGATTGGAATGTGCAAAAAGATTCTCTGATGGAAAGGTTTTAATAACTGGTAGAAATGAAGATAGACTTATAAAGGCAGCCAAGGAATTAAGTGATTTGGGCATAGATGTTATATGGAAATCAAGTGATGTTTCTAATTTGGAAAGCTTAGAGAAACTTTTTGATTTTGCAAAAGAGAATGGAAAGGTTAAAGCAGTTATTAACTCAGCGGGTGTTAGTGGAGTAGGCGTAGATTCAAGGCTAACATTTAACATAGACTTAATAGGCGCAGAAAATTTAATTAAATTGACTTTAGATGATGCAGAAAATGGTACAGTTTTAATTTTAATTGCCTCTATGATGGGACATATGGTACCAGCTAATTCTACATATGATGAGTACCTTAAGTTTCCTGGTAAGGAAGGAGCTATTGATGCACTTGTCAAAATGGCTGAAGGAAGATCAGATTTGGCATATAATTGGTCAAAAAGAGGAGTTCATTTAATGGTAAAAGAACATGCAGCGGAATTTGGGAAAAAAGGCGCACGAATATTATCAATTTCTCCAGGAATAATTATGACACCTATGGCTAAAAAAGCTGCTGAAGTTAATACTGAACAGATGGAATATATGAAAATGATGACTCCTGCAGGTAGAAATGGAGAGTCTGAAGATATTGCTAATGCAGTAGAATTTTTAGCAAGCGATAAAGCATCATTTATTACAGGCACAGACTTGATAGTTGATGGAGGTCTTACAACGAAGTTACCTGAAATTATGGCTCAATATTCAAAGAAATAGATTCAGGGCAAAGATTACAATAAGGTTAAAATAAGTTCAATATGATTTAGAATAGTGTTTTTAGAGTATAATAGGTATATAAATATTAATGTGCTTATTATACTTTTTTTATTACAAACAATTTATCTTGGAGGAATAAAAATATGAAAAAAATACTGTTATTGTTTCTTATATTAACCTTATTATTGTATTCAGCTTTGAGTTTTGCGGCTCCATCAAATTGGGCGATACAAGAGATTGAGAAAGCCAACGAACTAAATATTGTTCCACAAAATTTATTTAAAGATTATCAAGAAAATATAACTAGAGAAGAATTTTCTGAGATGATTTTAAACTTGTATGAATCTTTATCAAATAAACAAGCAATAGCTTCTTCTATAAATGTTTTTAAGGATACAAACAATCTTAAAATCCTTAAAGTTTATAATCTAGGAATAGTAAAAGGACGAGAAGAGGGCATTTTCGATCCAGATGAATCTATTACACGCGAAGAAATAGCGGTAATGTATTTTAGGATGCTTAAAGTAATAGATGAGCGAGTTGCTGTTGGAGAATATAAATTGAGCTTTACTGATAGAAATAAGATAAGTTCATGGGCTAAAGAGGCAGTAAGCTTTATGGTCAGTAAATCAATAATCAAAGGTAGTGGCAACAATATATTTAGTCCAAAAGCCACTACAACAAGAGAACAGGCTATAGCTTTATCCTTGAGGATTTACAATGAATTTCCTAAACTTACATCAAATATAAAGCCTCCAGCTAATAAGAGAAAATTAACAGCTATAGAGATTGGTGAGTTGTCCAACAGCATAGTTCAAATAAAGACTAGATATGACAATGGAAAAACAGGATATGAAATGGGAAGTATAGGTTATGGAAGTGGATTTTTCTTTGAAAAGGGCAAGCTTGCTACTAATTTTCATGTTATCGAAGGAGCGAATAGTATTAGTTTAGAATATGAGGATGGAAGTAGCTATAAGGGAGGTATAAAAGTAGCTGGGTTTGATAGAGAGTTAGATATAGCAGTACTATCTCTAGCTGATTACACTACTGAACCACTTTTGTTAGCAGATTCAGATAAATTAATAAAGGGTCAAAAGGTTTATGCAATTGGAAGTCCAATAGGTTTTAAGAATACATTAACAGATGGGTTAGTAAGTGGACTAAGACCTGATATTATTCAAATTACTGCTGCTATAAACCAAGGAAGTAGCGGGGGGGCACTTATAGATGAATTTGGTAAAGTTGTCGGTATAACACATGCAAAGCTTATAGGAGCAGACAATATTGGTTTTGCTATTCCAATTAACCGATTAAAGACTTTAGATAAATCTAAAAACTTAACTTTATCAGATTTTAATAAAGTTGTATCAACAGATATTAAAGGACCAAAAAATATAGTTGCAAAAGCTGGAAGTTCAACTAGTGTTCAGCTTTCATGGGATAAAACTTTGGCAGATTATTATACAATTTATGAATCTTTGGATGGTGGAGAAACTTGGCTTCCTTTGTTAAATGAGAATGGTGAAAATAAGTGGGATTGGCATTTGGATTATAGCGTAGAAATATACGATTATAAAGTGGGAACGACTGTTTACTATGCAGTTGCATCTGTCAAGGGTAATAATGTATCAGATTATGGGTATTCAAATTTTGTAACCTTATTTGAGGGAATGACTGATAAAGAAATATTTGATGATCTTGTGGCAAATTTGAAGAGTGTAAATGTAGGGAATATAAATATTTCCTTTGAGGGATTTGATGTATCAAGGTCTAGAGATGCAAAAACTACAAAGATATTTGCTTATATTAATGAGGATGAATTTCAAAATTTTGTTGGCATAGATGAATCAAGTATTTTAAAAATTGCCAAAGAACTAAAAAACATAAGTCTTCACTATGCAACCATAATAGGCACAGATGTTGAGATGGTAGTTGTTTATTCTGGTTTATACGACGATTATCCAGCATTCTTAGAGGAAAACTATATGGCTCCTGATGGAATCGAATACGACCCCCTAGTAAAACTATGGTATGCATGGTTTCCCTTATTAAACGTCACTAACAAATCAAATATTTATCTTACTTGGTACGGGGCTTATAATCTTTAAATTGATTAAAAACTTGGAGGCGTTTATTTATGAAAGACTTTAAGATAGCAATACAAAGAGTGATTCAGAGAGCTATAAAATCTTTTTATAATTTCCCTGCATCAATTTTTAGTGCAATTATTATTGCTATAGTTGCATTTGTTAGAATTGGAATGGATTATGAGACAGAGCAATCCCTTAACTTTTTATTTATCACTATCCAGTTTGCTTTCTTTTTTGGAGCAGTTTTTTCAATGACATTAGTGGCTTTAAAGCAGATAGACAAACTTAAAACTTCTAAAAGCCTATCCAATATAATAGGACTTTCAGCAGGATTTGTGGCGTTCTTGTTTTTATATTTTTTTGGAGGAAATATCAACGAAAGTGGGGTAAGGTATTTAACGGATATATCTTCAGCTAGGGTTAGTGAAGCCATATTTTTAAGTGTAATCATGTTTATTTATACAATTTCGAATGATGATAATATTAATGATTTTCCCAATGCTTTTTTCATAACACATAAAGCATTTATTGTATCAGTAATATACGGTCTAGTCCTAATGGCAGGAATATCTGGTGTGTTAGGAGCTTTCCAGACGCTTGTTTACAAGGATATGAGCAATAAATTATACCAGTATGTGGGTGTTATTGTTGGGTTTCTAACATATACGATATTTTTAGGATATTTCCCGATTTTTAAAAATAAAGAAACTGATACAAAAAAAGAAGAAGAACTTCAACCAAGGTTTATAGTTGTTTTATTCGATTATATTTTAGTGCCAATTATAATTGCATTAACGCTTGTACTTTTTTCTTGGTCGGCACGGGTACTATTAAAAGGAATAGATGTATCTTTTAATCAGTTGTCTAGTATAGCCACAAGTTATGTATTAGTGGGCATTTGGCTTCATATTATGGTAGCTAATCATGACACAGGGATTGCTAAATTTTACAGAAGAGTTTATCCTTTTTCAGGGATTTTAATACTCTTATTTGAAGGATGGGCTCTTATAGTTCAACTAAGTAAATCTGGACTAAAGTCAACAGAATATTTCTTTATACTCTTGTGGATATTTGCATTTATATCAGTGGCTTTTCTAATTTTCTATAAAAAGGAGTCATATAGAAAGATTGCAATAACAGCATCTGCAATCTCCTTAATAGCTGTATTACCTTTTATTGGATATCATACACTTCCACTTAAAATGCAAATAAATCGGCTAGAGGAAATATTGATAAAAGAAGATTTATTAGTTAACAACACGATTATTAAAAGTGAACGAGAAATAGACTTAATAAAAAGAGAAGATATAACAGATGCAGTAGATTTTATATCTTATAGTAGAGAAGGAGAAAAACCAGATTGGTTTATAAAAGATTTAAATAGTGACACAGTATTTGAAAATAGCTTTGGATTTAAAAAGGCCTATAGAATTGAGGAATACCCAGGACAATCAGAATATTTCTCTACTAACTTGACATTAGCAACTCAATCTATAGATATTTCAGATTATAATTTAAGTATAAATATAGGCTTTAATGAAAGAGCTAGGATATTTTTTGAAAACAAGGGTAAAGAGCATGAGATAATATGGGATTCATCGGATAAGGGAATTCCAAAGATAATCGTAAAAACTGAGGATAAAATTTTAATCGAAAAAAATTTAGAAGAGTTTTTAGCCCAAATAGAAGAAAAATATCCTCCTTTTGATTATAAAGAAATTGATGTGGCATTAGAGGATATGAGCTTTAAAATTGAAACAGATGAAATAAGTATATTACTAATATTCAAGTCCATAAATATATACAATGATACAAATCAAGGTAGGAAAGATTATTATGTGGACTTAAATAACATATATATAAAATAAAATAGACTTTACAAACTTAGATTTATAAAAGCAAATATAGTTAGATGAAGAGGATAGGCAAGATAAAATAAAATTTGTAAAATCTTCACTTTTAACCCTGGTTTTCCATTGTATAATAATAAAATCGGCAAAGCCATTAAGGAATATTGTTGGATAAAAGAAGTTGATAAATAGTTAGTAACAAACATCACAGCTCCAACTAGAAGAATCCTTTTTAATTTGTTAAAGTTCTTTGTTTTATAGAAAACAAGTATATAGATTATGCCTATAAAACTATAGTCAGTTTTTAAAACTGTTGCTAATGTAGTTGCAGCTAAAACTATAATGAGACTATAAAAGCTGTTTTGACTTTTATACTTTTCTAGTAAGTGGATAGAAACTAGTCCTATAAATAGTGTAAAGAAAATATTTTGGTGACTCCAATCTATACTGCCAAAAAAAGCATAATCAAAAGGAATTTCTGATATAAGAGCAAATTTCAATAGTCTTGTAGCGTATTTTTTTATATCTTTTGTGTGAAAATAGCCTTCGACTATTAGAAAACTGTATACTGGGAAGGCTATGCGGCCAATAATCCTAAACGTTAATTCGCTAGTTTGGAAAATAGCACCGTAATGGTCAATAATCATTGTAGTTAATGCTATTATTTTTAAAGTTAATGAGCTCATATAATCATCCTGTCTTTTTTAGATATTTTTATTATATCAAATAAATTTTAGTGGTGATAGTTAAATAAAGACAAACAAGAGCGCAAGGTGTGAAACTAAAGAATGGAGTGAAAAACATGGCAGAAGTAACATTTGAAATCGTTAAAAAGTTTGGAGAACTAGGTGTATCAGCAAAAGGTTGGACTAAGGAAATAAATCTTGTTTCTTGGAATAA
>CAZRXS010000067.1:0-7291 GCA_964604145.1 uncultured Gudongella sp.
TTAATCCCTTATTATTAAATATTTTTATACCATTGTATTCTCCTGGATTATGAGAGGCTGAGATAACAACCCCTGCAACAGCATTGTATTTACGAATTAAATAAGCAACAGCTGGCGTTGGAATTATTCCCACTTGCATAACATCTAATCCCATAGATGTTAAGCCAGCACTTAGAGCTGCTTGGAGCATGTCTCCAGAAACTCTAGTATCCTTTCCTACAACTACTACTCCTTTATCACCATTAGTTAAGACATTCCCTGCTGTCCTTCCGATTTTAAAAGCAAGTTCTGGTGTTAATTCTAGATTCGCGATACCCCTTACCCCATCGGTACCAAATAATTTGGCCACTCTTTTTCCCCCTTTTATTGTTTTTATTTTATCAAAGGATAGTTTTTAATAACAATTTCCTTAAGTTTTTTCTTTGTATTTAAGCTTGGGTCTTCTATAACACAGTTTAATAGATAATCAAGAATCTCCCCAATAAGCTTACCTTGTTTATAGCCTAATTCGATTAAATCTTCTCCATTAATAAGCAAGTGCTTTCTTGAAAAGGGTTCTTTAGCTTGGAGTATTGACCTAACTTCTTTTCTTTTTGCCTCTAAATAAGAGATATCTTTTGTTCCTCTTTTACTTAATCTATCAGCAATTTGTAAATCTATAAGATTTTCTATTTGGTCTTCACCAATTCTTTGTATTTGTCTTTTTAATCCTTTTCTTTTTAAATCTGGATGATGAACCATATGCTCTTTGATTAAATTCAATGTTGTTTCTATTAATTCAGAAGAGCAGTTTAGTCTTAACAAAACCTCTCTTCCTATTTCAACACTGACCTTATCATGGCCATAAAAATGACCAATACCACTATTATCTACTGAAAGTGTATAAGGTTTGCCTATATCATGCAATAGAGCAGCTAGCCTTACATTTAAAACTTTTGGTGTATTGTCCATAACTTTAAGTGTATGTTGAAACACTGATCTGTCATGGTGAGGGTTTCTCTGATCAAAACCAATAGCAGGCATAAGTTCTGGAATAATGTACTTTAAAAGTCCCATCCCTCTCATTAATAAAAACCCTCTTGAAGGTTTATCAGATAATAAAATTTTAAATAGTTCATCCCTAATTCTTTCTGTGCTAATTCTGGCTAAGTTAGAAGAAAGTTCGCTGCAAGCTTTAGATGTCTCTATATCTATTAAAAAGTCTAATTGACAAGCAAATCTCACTGCTCTTAAAATTCTAAGGTAGTCTTCACTAAGCCTTTCTATTGGATTTCCCACTGTTCTTACTAAGTTTTTCTTTAGATCCTCAAGTCCATTAAAAGGATCAATTAAACCTTCTCTTTTATTGTATGCCATAGCATTAATTGTAAAGTCTCTTCGCTGCAAATCCTGAATCAAGTCATCAGTAAAAACTACACTGCTAGGTCTTCTGCCATCTTTATATATATTATCAAGCCTAAATGTTGTTATTTCAACTTCACCTTCATCTTGGATAACTATAATCGTCCCAAATTCTTTACCTAGCTCAACTGTTTTAAATTCACTAAATAATTCAATTATTTCTTTAGGTGTAGCTGAAGAAGTTATATCGTAATCATTTGGTTGTTTGTCTAAGAGAGCATCTCTCACAGAACCCCCTACCAAATAGCTTTTAAATCCATTTTTTATTAATCTTTCAATAATATTGTTAACATAATCAGGTATAAGTATTTTCATAAGATCCTCCATTTAATATACTTATAAGTATAGCATAAAATGAGAAGTCTAGACCAATAAAAGTTGCTAAATATTAATATTTAGCAACTTTTATTGGTCTTTTGTTAATATTTTTTAAATAACAAGCTCCCATTATGCCCACCAAATCCCAAAGAATTTGATATAGCATAGTTGACCTTTCTACTTACAGCCTTATTTGGAGTGTAGTTAAGCCTACATTCCTCATCAGGGAATGAATAATTTATTGTGGGTGGAATAATATTATTCTTAATAGATAGCACACTTGCAATTGCCTCTACTCCACCTGCAGCCCCCAATAAATGTCCTGTCATAGACTTTGTTGAGCTTATATTGATATCTTTTGCATATTCACCAAATACAGTTTCAATTGCAAGCGATTCAAGCTTGTCATTAAAATAAGTGCTTGTGCCATGTGCATTTATATAATCTACTTCTTCCTTTTGTATTCCCGCTTCAAATATAGCTAGTTCCATTGCCCTACTAGCTCCCTTAGCTTCTGGATCTGGTTGGGTAATATGGAAGGCATCAGAGGTTGACCCATAGCCTACTAGCTCTGCGTATATCTTAGCACCCCTTTTAAGGGCATGTTCCAACTCCTCTAAAATTATTATCCCTGAACCTTCTCCCATAATAAATCCATCTCGCTCTTTATCAAAAGGCCTACTTGCTGTCTCTGGAGAATTGTTCCTAGTTGATAGCGCCTTCATGGAAATAAAACCTCCAACAGAAAGCTTTGTTATAGAGCTTTCTGTTCCGCCTGTTACTATCATATCGTGGTATCCATGTTTTATACTTCTGAAGGCTTCACCTATAGCATGGGTTGCTGATGCACAAGCTGTGGTTAAAGTCATAGATGAACCCTTCAAACCTAAATTCATAGATACTTGTCCAGCTGCCATATTTGTTATCATCATTGGAATAAATAATGGGCTTATTCTAGAAGGTCCTTTTAACTCCATTTTTTCTTTTTCCCCTTCTAATGTAATTATCCCACCAATACCTGAGCCTATAATTGTTCCTACTCTCTCTAGGTCAAGTATTCCAAGATCAATATTCCCATCTTCAATAGCTTGTTTAGCTGCAGCGACTGCGTATTGTGAAAAGGAATCCATCCTTTTTGCTTCTTTCTTTTCCATATAGATTGTAGGATCAAAATTTTTCACTTCAGCAGCAATCTTTACATCATGATCTTTAGGGTCAAACTTGCTTATATAAGCTACCCCTGATTTCCCTTTTATTAAACCATCCCATAGCTCATCCTTATTGTTACCTAAAGGAGATATCGCTCCAAGACCTGTTACAACAACTCTTTTCATCTAGACACCTCTCTTTAATTTATGCTATTTTTGACTCTACGTATTTAACTATATCTCCAATATTTTTAAAGCTTTCTGCAACTTCATCAGGAACATCAATTTCAAATTCATCTTCTAAGGACATCATAATTTCAACTGCATCAAGTGAATCTGCTTCTAAGTCCTTCATTAGAGAAGTCTCCTCATTAATTAACTCTGCATCTACATCTAATTGTTCTGCAATAATTTCTTTTACTTTATCAAATACCATTTTTGTTTCCTCCTTTTATTATATGTTCATTCCACCATCTATTTCTATTACCTGACCTGTTATATAGTCTGATTTTTCACTTGCTAGAAAAACTACTAGGTTACTAATTTCCTTTGGACTTGCAAAATATCCTAACGGAATTGCCTTTAACATTGCTTCTTTTACTTCATCAGAAAGTGCACTTGTCATATCTGTAGATACAAACCCTGGTGCAATTGCATTTACTCTAATTCCTCGCCCTGCTAATTCTTTTGCAGTCGACTTTGTTAGTCCAATTAGTCCAGCCTTTGAAGCTGAATAATTAGCTTGCCCTGCATTTCCCATTATCCCTACTACTGAAGATAAGTTTATTATTTTGCCATATCTTTTCTTCATCATTGATCGAGCCACGGCTTTACTTGTAAGAAAAGCAGATTTTAAATTTACCGTTATAACATCATCCCAATCCTCTTCACTCATTCTAACAAGCAAATTATCTTTGGTTATTCCAGCATTGTTGACTAAAACATCCACTGTACCAAGTTCTTCTCCAATAAATTTTATCATATTATCAACATCTTCTTTAGAGCTTACATCAGCTTTTATTGCAAGAACCTTTGATCCTGTTTTTTCTATTTGGATCTTAACAATTTCTGCCATTTCACGATTGCTATTAAAAGAAAACGCAATATTGTATCCTTCCTTTGCCAGTGCCAACGCAATTTCTTTGCCAATTCCCCTACTAGCACCTGTTACCAATGCAATCTTTTTATTCATCTTTACGCCCCCTTATTTATGGAATCTAGCACATTATAAAAACTGTCTACATCTGAAATAGAGAGAGCTTTTACATCCTTTTTTATTGATTTTCCTATGCGTTTTACAAAACCTGTTAGTGACTTTCCTGGGCCTATTTCAATAAAAGTATCTACCCCATCCTCTATCATATATTCTATAGACTGTTGCCACATTACTGAATTAGATACCTGGTCTACAAGCTTTTGGATTAAATCAGATTTATCTGAAATAACATATCCATCTACATTTGTCACTACTTTTTTCTCAAAACTCGCTATTTGTATTTTTTCTAGTTCGCCCCTTAATCTTTCCCCCGCTGGTTTCAACAGCGATGAGTGAAATGGTGCACTTACTGGAAGTTCTACGACCTTTTTAGCTCCTAATTCCAATGCCACCTTGCCAGCTACCTTTAAACCCTTTAACTCCCCAGAAATTACAATTTGATCTGGACTATTATAGTTAGCAACCTCGACAATACCGTAATCTTTGGTTTTTAAGAGTAATTCTGGCAGCTTTTCCCTAGATAATCCTAGCAATGCCATCATCCCTCCCAAGCCTTGTGGTACTGCTTCTTGCATAAAGCGACCTCTTTGTCTTACTATTGTAAGTGCATCCCTAAATAAAATTGATTTGCTTTTTACTAAAGAGCTATACTCACCTAAACTTAGTCCTGCTGTGTAATCACAATCTATGCCTTCTTTTTCAAGTACTCTTAACATTGCAATGCTCGCGGTTAAAATAGCAGGTTGAGTATTTTCAGTTTTCTTAAGGTCTTCTTCATTTCCATTAAATATAAGCCCACTCAGATCGGAATTTAAAGTGTCATCTGCTTCTTCAAAGACCATTTTAGCTTCTTTGATCTGATTGTAAAAATCCATTCCCATACCTATATGTTGAGCGCCTTGGCCTGGAAACAAAAATGCTTTTTTATTCATCCTATTCACCCCCTTTACTGTTGTTTAGGGTTTGAATTAAGGAATCAGCTTCTGTAACTATATCTAGTAAAATATCCTTGCAACTTTTAATATCATTTATCATTCCTGCAATTTGCCCAGACATTATTGAACCATTATCTACATCTCCATCAACCACAGCTAGGCGAAGTTTCCCAGCGCCCTCTCTTTCAAGTTCTTCAGGAGGAGTGTTTAATCTTTCTAATTCCAAAAACTCTTTTGTAAATCTGTTTTTTATTAACCTTACAGGATGGCCCGTAGTTCTTCCTGTTACTATCGCATCTCTATCCTTTGAAGATAGTATTTTTGCTTTATATTTATCATGTACTTTAGCTTCAGTAGAACATACAAATCTAGTTCCCATCTGAACCCCTTGGGCGCCAAGGGCTAAAGCCGCCAAAAATCCTCTACCATCTGCCACTCCGCCAGCGGCGATAACCGGTATTTTAACTGCATCTACCACTTGAGGTACAAGCACCATTGTAGTAAGTTCTCCAATATGTCCACCAGCTTCGGTGCCTTCTGCAATTATTGCATCCACCCCTTGCTTTTCCAATCTCCTTGCCAATGCAACACTGGGAACTACAGGTATAACTTTTATATTGTGGTCTTTAAACTTTTCTAGATATTTACCTGGATTGCCAGCGCCAGTTATAACTATTGGCACTCTTTCTTCACAGACAATATTAACAATATCGTCTACAAAATATGATAATAACATTATATTTACAGCAAATGGTTTATCTGTCATAGCCTTTACTTTTCTTATTTCTTCTCTTAGAACATCCCCTGGTGCATTACCTGCTGCTACTACTCCAAGCCCGCCAGCTTTAGATACAGCTGCTGCTAATTCACTTGTCGCAACCCAGGCCATTCCACCTTGAATTATTGGATATTTAATATTTAAAAGATCTAATATTTTTGAATTATACATCTTTTGCCTCCTTATTCCATTTTATAACTAAAGAAGCCCAAGACAATCCAGCACCAAATGCAACTAATAGTACATTATCGCCTTTTTTTATCTTGTTTTCTTTCAAAGCTTCATCCAGCGCAACAGGAATTGAGGCAGCGGAGGTGTTTCCGTACCTTTGAAGATTTACATAAATTTTTTCTCTGCTTAATTTTAACTTTTTCATTGCTGAATCAATAATTCTTGTGTTTGCCTGATGAGGAATTAGAAAATCTATATCCTCCTTTTTTAGCCCTGCTCTTTTCAAGACCTCTAAAGAAGATTTTTCCATAACCCTTACTGCAAACTTAAATACTTCCTTACCATCCATCCTAATGGTATGAAGTTTTTGTTCAACGGATTCCTTTGATGCAGGCATCTTCGATCCACCTGCTGGAATAATCAAAACATTTCCATTGACACCATCTGACCCAAGCTCTGAAGAAAGTATCCCAAAACTTTCGTCACATGGTTCCAACACACACGCTCCTGCTGCATCTCCAAATAAAACACAAGTATTTCTATCGTCCCAATCAACTATTTTTGACAAAATTTCTGCACCTATTACCAATACTTTTTTATACATCCCTGTCTTTATAAAGTTAGAAGCAACCACAATACCGTAATTAAATCCTGAACAGCCAACGCTGATATCAAAAGCAGCTGCCTTTTTAGCACCTAAGTTTTTCTGTACCATGGCTGCAGTTGATGGAAAGGAGTAGTCTGGTGTTGCGGTAGCAACTACTATTAAATCTAAATCTTCTGCATCTATTTTTGCATCCTCTAAAGCTCTTTGTGCCGCTTGGCTAGCCAAATCAGATGTAGCAAGATCTTTGTCTGCTATTCTTCTCTCCTTTATCCCTGTTCTAGATACAATCCACTCATTATTTGTATCAACAATCTTTGACAGGTCATCGTTGGTAAGGATATTATCAGGCACGTAACTGCCAACCCCTGTAATTCCAACCGATATATTATTCAATTAATCACCTCCATATTTACCATACAAAAAAATTTTACACCTCCATAATTTTAGTTTGCAAAGTAGATGTTTTTCGATTATGATTGACTATAGATTAATGCAAACTTAAAACAAGTATAAATGAAAAACTATATTAAATCAATATATTATTTTTTTCATGTAAACTGGAGGTGAAAAACCGATGAAAACTCTTTATATAAAAGATATAATGCAAATAATTCCACATAGACAACCTTTCTTATTTGTAGATAGGGTAGAAGTTCTCGAAACTGGAAAAAGTGGGATAGGATATAAATCTGTAACCATAAACGAACCTTTCTTTGC
>CAZRXS010000068.1:0-7118 GCA_964604145.1 uncultured Gudongella sp.
CTAAGAACATAGTGCTTAATAATGCTGCTGCTCCCATAGTAACTACAGAGCTTACCAATGTTCCTTTGTTTAGTGCTTTTTGAGGATCGTTATCTCCTCCTACAAAGAACACTCCAACTATTGAAGCTAAGACACCAACTGCCGCTAAAGCAAATACAAAATAAACTGCTGGCAAGCCATATGCAAATATTCCTAAAGTAACTGCGGAAATTATAGCACCTACATATGATTCAAATAAATCAGCACCCATTCCAGCAACATCACCTACGTTGTCTCCAACGTTATCAGCAATAACTGCAGGGTTTCTTGGATCGTCTTCTGGAATTCCTGCTTCAACTTTACCTACTAAGTCTGCTCCAACATCCGCTGCTTTAGTATAAATACCTCCACCAACTCTTGCGAATAAAGCAATTGAAGAAGCTCCTAATCCGAATCCTGTTATAATTGCGGGATCTCTAAAAATATAATATGACATTCCGATTCCCAATAGTCCCAGTCCTACAACGCTCATACCCATAACTGAACCACCTGAGAAAGCTACATTTAGAGCTTTTGTCATACCTGATTCCATAGCTGCGTTAGCAGTTCTAACATTAGCTTTTGTAGCTACTCTCATTCCAAAGAATCCGGCTAACATTGAAAACAATGCGCCAAAAAGGAATGTAATAGCTGTTGTCCATCCTATTAATACTCCCAATACTATAAATAATACTACGATAAAAACAGATAAAGCTCTATACTGTCTTCTTAAAAACGCATTAGCTCCTTCTTGGATGTATGTAGCAATTTCTACCATCCTCTCATTACCTGGGCTTACCTTATTAATTGTCGATGCTTGATAAAAAGCAAACAACAAAGCAACTACCCCAACTATTGGAGCAGCAATTAAAGCAAAACTCATTTTATATTCCTCCTTATTGTGCTGCTATTGCGATAGCAGAGATCATAAACACTACTGCGGCTGCAATAGTAACTTTTCTAAGCATTGCTTGTTTACTTGTTCCGATACTCTTACCAAACATACCCTCAGAAGAACCACCACCTATGGCTCCGAGACCTTCTGATTTGCTTTCTTGAAATAATATGCTCATTATTAAAATAATACTAGAAATCAGCATTAAGACTGAAAACAATGTTGTCATCAATACACCCCCAATTACTTAAATAAAATATTTCTTTATGTCTATAACATTATCATTTTAACATAGCTAAATACTAAAAGCAATTAGCTCAACACAAAAACTGTTAAATTTTTTACGCTTTTTGACACTTAGGACAAATTCCCTTTATTTCAAGATTATGTTCTATTATTTTATATCCTGTCAGTTTCTCTAGTTGTTGTTCATATTCTCCAAGCGGACAACCTTTTATTGGCATAATTCTATTGCATTTTACACAAATTAAATGATGTCTATGTTCCCTGTGGTTTATCTCATATAGAGCCTTGCCATTTAAATTTATCTTTGATTTTAAAACTAGACCTCTTCTTGTAAAAACCTCAAGTATGCGATAAACGGTGGATAAATTTATTGGTTTTTCTAATTTATCTGAAATTATTATATATATATCCTCTGCTGTTATAGGTTGTTTTTTGCTTTTCAATAAATTATAAACCATATGTCTTTGCTGAGTATTTTTAATATTATTTGTTTTAAATAATTGTTTTATCTCTTCTGAATACATTGTATTACCTCCAAATAACTATGCTCTTATTATTTTTTTAGCTGCTAAAAAAATAATAAACATAATCGTATTAACCATTACAATAGTCGCACCTGACGGAAAATTAAATATATAAGAAGCTATTACTCCAACAGTAACTGAAATTATTGCTATAATTGAAGAAATAATTATTGTAGATTTAAAACTCCTAGATACCTGTAGTGCTGTTACTGTTGGAAATATTATCATGCTCGATATTAACAGTGTACCAACAACCCTTATTCCAAGAACAATTGTAATAGAAGTTAGAGTAGCAATTAAATAATTCATCCTCTTTGTTTTAATTCCTATTACACTTGCAAATTCTTCATCATGAGTTACTGCAAATAAATCATTGTAGAAAAAAATAATAAGTGCAATTACTACAAAAGCAAGCGCAAATGAAAAGTACATATCAGATTTTTTTATAGCTAGAATGCTACCAAATAAATAACTAAATAGGTCAATATTAAATCCACCTGCTATACTTGCAATCATAACCCCAAATGCAACAGAAAAAGATGAAACCAAACCTATTGCAGCATCTCCATGTATCCCTGCTTTTTCATTTAATTGCATAATGAAAATCGAGGCTACAGTTACAATAGGTATAGAAACAAGTAAGGGAGATGCTCCTAAAAATACAGCGATTGCAACTGTTGCAAAAGAAACATGTGCAAGACCATCTCCAATCATAGAATACTTTTTTAAAACTAAAAAAATACCCAATAAAGCACTGCTTAATGCAATCAATGTCCCTACTATAATAGCTCTTTGCATAAAACTATAAGAAAATGCCTCTTTTGCTAAATCAAATATTTCAATCATTGTGAACCTCCGAATTTATACCAAAGTGATCAAAGTCTTCAAAACTTTCATCTATACTGAACTCTTCTGTTGACCCATAATAAATAAGTTCTCTATCTAAAAGCATTATTTTTTTTGAACATTTCATTATACTCCCTAAGTCGTGGGATACTAATATAATGCTTGTATTGTTTTTCTCATTAATACTTTTGATCAAAGCAAAAAATTCTGACCTTACTTTTGGATCTAGTGCACTGGTTGGTTCATCTAAAATTAAAAGCTTTGGATTGCTTACCATTGCCCTAGCAAGTAATACTCTTTGTTGCTGCCCACCAGATAAATCTCCAATTTTATTGTGTTTAAGATAATAGATTGACAATTTTTTTAATATTGTATTTACTTTTTCATCGTCTTCTTTATTATATCGTTTTGGAAATTTTTTAGTTCCTAGTAGACCAACAGCAACAACTTCATGAACTTCTGCGGGGAAAAGCGTATTTCCTGTAACAGCAACTTGAGGTAAATATCCAATTTCTTGCCTTGTATCCACAATTCCAAAATGATTTATAGACCCCTTAGAAATTGGTATCAATCCAAGCATAGCTTTTACTAAGGTCGTTTTACCTGAACCATTAGCTCCAACTAACCCTATATAGTCACCTTGTTCTATGACAAAACTCACATCTTTTAGAACTTGTTGAGAATCATAAAATACAGATAGATTTTTAACTTCTAATAGTTTAGTCATTGTAATTTAACCCTACCTTTAAGTTTTCAAGGTTTTCATACATAAAATCAAAATATGTTTTCCCGCTTTCTAAATCTTCTTTTGATACATTGTGTGTACCATGTAAAAGTAACATTTGGATTCCTGTTTCTTCTACTATTACTTTAGTTACTTTTGGATCTACAAGTTCTTCATAAAATATTGCTTTTGCACCTGTCTCATTAATAGTTCGGATTAACTCTGTAATCCTCTGAGGTGTTGGTTCTGCATTAGGAGAAAAACCAGCATATGGTGATAAATATTCTAGTCCATATTGTCGAGCAAAATAACCGAATGCAAAATGTCCTCCAGAAAGAATTGTTTTAGATTCTGCTTTAGCTAAGACTTCTCTAATATCTTTATCCAACTCTTCTAATTTAGCTTTTATATCTTTCGCATTTTTAGTATAGTATTCCGTGTTTTCAACATCTACTTCTAATAAAGAATCTAGAATTGTATCTACCATTATCATAACCATATTTGGGTCTGTCCAATAATGAGGGTCTACACCTTCTAATTCTTCTTCATGTTCCTCTTCTTCATGATCATGGACTTTAGAAGAAATTAAATCTATATTTTGGCTTAAATCCACAACTTTCACATTTTCTTCTTCTAAGTTATGGATTATATTTACTGTCCATGGCTCCATATATTTGCTAGTAAAGAAAAATATATCCGCATTTAAAAGCTCTACCATATCCTTAGGTGTCAGTTCAAAAGAATGAGCTTCAGTACCGGGAGGTAATAAAAGATCTACATCTACAAATTCCCCACCAATTTCTTTTGAAAAATAATACTGTGGGAAAAGTGTGGTTACTATATTTATACTAGAATCTGGGCTTTCCCTAGGCTCTTGTCTTTGCGGTGCACATCCAAATATAGATGATACAACTAAAATAAAGATTAATATAATTAACAGTTTTTTTGATTTCATTTGATTTCCTCCATGTGTCATTTAATTTAAGGATACCCTTATAAATAAAAATAAAACGCAAATGCAAACTATTTGCATATGCGTTTTATTTTATATGTTTTACTTTAAATTGTCAATCCTGTTAAGCTTTAAGATTATAGAATGTTTTTCTGCCTTTGTAAATTGACATTTCTCCTAATTCATCTTCAATTCTAAGCAACTGATTGTATTTTGCAACCCTATCAGTTCTTGAAGGTGCTCCAGTTTTTATTTGTCCAGCATTTGTAGCTACAGCTAAATCTGCAATTGTTGAATCTTCTGTTTCCCCTGATCTGTGAGAAATAACTGCAGTGTACCCATTTGTTTTAGCTAATTCTATTGCATCTAGAGTTTCTGTAATAGTTCCTATTTGGTTTAGTTTAATAAGGATTGAATTTGAAACTCCAAGTTCTATTCCTTTTTCAAGTCTTTCAGTATTTGTTACAAATAAGTCATCTCCAACTATTTGAATTTTCTTTCCTAGCTTCTCAGTCATTAATTTCCAACCATCCCAATCGTCTTCATCAAGACCATCTTCTATTGATATAATTGGGTACCTGTCAACTAGATCTTCATAGTATGCTACCATCTCTTCTACAGAAAGAATTCTTCCTTCACCTTTAAGATTATATGTTTTATCGTCCTTATTATACATTCCAGAGGCTGCCACATCAAGAGCTAGAAGAACATCTTCACCTGGTTTATATCCTGCTTTTTCAATGGCTTCTACAATAGTAGAAAGAGCTTCTTCATTGCTTGAAAGATTTGGTGCGAATCCACCCTCATCCCCTACAGATGTACTTAAATCTCTGGACTTTAGTACAGCTTTTAAGTTATGAAAAATTTCTGTTCCCATTCTTAAACCTTCTCTAAAGTTTATCGCTCCAACTGGCATTACCATAAACTCTTGTATATCTACATTGTTATCAGCATGCTCGCCACCATTTAAAATATTCATCATTGGTACTGGAATAGTTTTAGCGTTTATTCCACCAATATACTGATATAATGGTATTCCAAGCTCATTAGCTCCAGCTCTTGCTACTGCCATTGATACTGCTAGTATTGCATTAGCTCCTAATTTACCTTTGTTATCAGTTCCATCTAATTCAATTAAAACCTTGTCGATTAAAATCTGGTCAAATACTTCCATCCCTATTATTTCATCTGCAATAATATCATTTACATTATCTACTGCTGTTAAAACACCTTTACCTAGATACCTTGATTTATCCATATCTCTTAGTTCTACTGCTTCATAAATACCTGTAGAAGCACCAGATGGAACCATAGCTCTGCCAAAAGCATCTAGTTCTGTCCATACTTCAACCTCGACTGTTGGATTTCCTCTTGAATCAAGTATTTCTCTTGCATAAATATCAGTAATAATACTCATTTTCCATCACTCCTATCTAAATTTACACTACTTTATTAATGACTTTCCTAACATTTCTTCAGGTTTTGCAAGATGCATCATTTCGAGTAAAGTTGGAGCTATATCTGCTAATATTCCACCTTCTCGTAATTCAGCATCTCCTTGTCCAACTATTATTAGTGGCACTTCATTGGTTGTATGTGCAGTAAAGGCTGCACCAGTTTTTTCATCTATCATTTGCTCAGCATTTCCGTGATCGGCAGTTATTATTAACTTGCCACCAATCTCTTCCATAAGGTCTACAATTTCACCCATACAAGCATCAACTGTTTCTATAGCTTTTATAGCAGCTGGGATAACTCCAGTGTGACCCACCATATCAGCATTAGCAAAGTTAAGAATAATTAAGTCATACTTATCAGCTCTTATTCTCTTTAATACTTCTTCTTTAACTTCATTTGCGCTCATTTCAGGTTGAAGATCATAAGTTGCAACTTTCGGTGAAGGAATCAAAGCTCTATCTTCATTTTTAAAAGGTTCTTCTCTACCTCCATTAAAAAAGAATGTAACATGGGCATACTTTTCAGTTTCTGCTATTCTAAGCTGAGTTTTACCTAGATTACTTACATACTCCCCTAAAGTGTTTTTTAACTTATCATTTCTATATGCTACATGGACATTTTTGATTGTCTTGTCATATTCAGTCATTGTTTCATAATATGTGTTTACTTTTTTCTTTCTGATAAAACCTCTGAAATCTTCATCTACAATAGCTCTGGTAATTTGCCTTGCTCTATCTGGTCTAAAGTTAAAGAATATAACTGAATCATTATCTTCTAAAGTGGCAACCGGTTTATGGTCTTTAGTTATAACAACAGGTACAACAAACTCATCATTAACTCCTCTTTTATATGATTCTTCTATAGCAAGGATAGGATCTTCAAATTTTTGTCCTTGACCTAAAACCATTGCATCATAAGCTAGCATAACTCTTTCCCATCTATTATCTCTATCCATAGTATAATATCTACCTGATACAGTAGCGATTTTTCCCACTCCTATTTCATTCATCATATCTATAAGCTCTCTAACATGAGTGCTTCCTATGGAAGGCGGTACATCTCTTCCGTCTAAAATCACATGCACATAGACTTTTTTAAAATCATTTCTTTTCATAAGTTGAAGTAGTGCATAAATATGAGTATTGTGACTATGAACTCCTCCATCTGAAACTAGTCCTATAAGGTGGATGGCGCTATTATTCTTTTTTGCATTGTCTATAGCATCTAAGAATTCTTTTTTCTGAAAGAAATGTCCTTCTTGTATTTCTTTACTTATTCTCGTAAGCTCTTGGTAAACTACTCTTCCAGACCCAATATTTAAATGCCCTACTTCTGAATTTCCCATTTGACCTTCTGGCAGGCCTACGCTTAGACCACTAGCTTTTATAGTAGTATAGGGGTATTGTTTTTTTATTCTATCAAAATTTGGTTTTAGAGCTAATTCAACTGCATTTC
>CAZRXS010000069.1:0-7032 GCA_964604145.1 uncultured Gudongella sp.
ATTTAAATGGGTATGTTAATACTAAGATTAATGGGAGGTGTAATAAATGGCTAAGCT
The DNA here is from genome assembly GCA_964604145.1 of uncultured Gudongella sp. Lineage (GTDB taxonomy): Bacteria > Bacillota > Clostridia > Tissierellales > Tissierellaceae > Gudongella. The sequence continues at coordinate 58 of CAZRXS010000069.1, forward strand.
AGAAGATAAAAAATGTGTGCCATGTGAAGTAGGGGGAATACCACTAATAAAATCAGAAATAGAAGACTATCTAAAGGATGTGGATGCTTGGAAAAATATTGATGATAAAAAGATAGAAAAGGAGTTTAAATTTAAAAATTTTGTAGAGGCAATGGAGTTTGCAAATAAGATTGCAGAAATTGCAGAAGAAGAAGGTCATCATCCAACACTAACAATATCTTGGGGTAAGGTTATTGTAACGCTCTTTACACATATGATAAATGGGCTACATGAAAATGATTTTATTATGGCCGCAAAAATAGATAAAATTTAAATCCAGGAATGGATTTAAATTTTATTTATTTCATAAACTTTTTAACTAACTTTAATTGACTATCTTTATAGGGTGGGTATTTCAAATCTGGTTCCCAATTTATAGATGGTTCAAAGATACTTTTTTCATAGGAAAATGTATCAAAAGTAGCTTTTGAATGGTACCTTCCACTTCCACTATATCCAATTCCACCAAAGGGTAAATTTGCATTAACTACATGACTAAGTGCATGATTAATACATCCCCCACCAAATTCAATCCTCTCTAGTATATATTTTTTTATAGTTTCATCTTGCGTAAACAAGTATAGGGCCAGTGGATATCTATTTTCTCTTATTATATCTATTGTATCTTCAATATTATCATAGCTTATTATTGGTAATATTGGTCCAAATATTTCCTCTTGCATAATGCCATTTTGCATTTGTACTCCATCTATTAGGGTTGGCTCAATAAATAAATTTTCCCTATTATAGTTTCCGCCTTCTAAAATATTGCCTTCTTTTAAATATCCTAATAATTTATCAAATCTCTTCCTGTTTATAATCCTTGCTAAATTATCAGAACTCTTTTCCTTATTACCATAAAATTCTCCAATATAATGCTTTATCCTGCTTACAAGTTCATCCTTAACACTAGAATGGACTAATAAATAATCAGGTGCTAGGCATGTTTGCCCAAGGTTAAAAAACTTAGCCCATGTGATTCTTTTAGCAGAACTATCAATCTTAGCGTCAGCATGAACTATTGTTGGGCTCTTTCCACCAAGTTCTAAAGTAACAGGTGTAAGCTCTTTAGCTGCCATTTCTGATATCTCCTTACCTGCTGCAATAGATCCTGTGAAAAATATATGGTCTAATCTATGATTTTCTATCAATGGATTTGTAACTGAACCTGATCCTTCAATAACTGTTATATAATCCTTATCAAAATTTTCTCCTATAATTTTTGCAATAATTTTTTGTGTGTTTTCTGACTGACTTGAGGGCTTTAATATAGCACAATTACCAGCAGCAATAGCCCCTATTAAAGGGGATATCATCAATTGAAATGGATAATTCCAAGGGCTAATAATTAATACTACACCTTTTGGATGGGAATATATTAAGCTCTTAGCAAGGCCTAAATAAATCGGCGTTGACACTCGCTTTGGCTTCATCCAAGCGTTTAAATTTTTAATTGCATCATCCAGTTCAACATAAATTATCCCTATTTCAGAAGTGTATCCTTCAAATTCTGGCTTTGCTAAATCAAGCTTAATACTCTCCATTATTTCTTCTTCATTTTCTTTAATAATCTCTTTAAGCTTTTTAAGCATAGAAATTCTAAAATCATAACTTAATGTATTGCCATCATCAAAATATTTTCTCTGTCCATAATAAATATCACTTAGCATTTCCATCATCCTTTTATTGTATTTTTACCTTTAAGATAGAAACTCAAACAATAAAGATTTTAAAACTTTAGTTTAGACAAGGCATCTGCTAAATCTGTATTTAGTGGTTCATTTGCTTCCTTCTTTTGCTTCTTTATAAACTGACTAACATCTTTTTTTGACATCTTATCCTTTTCTTTTGCTTTCCTCTCGTTAAACTGAGATAATTTTTCCCTATATCCACAATTACAAAGAAATAGTTTATCTTCGCCATCGCCTCTTAATTCCATCTTCTTTTTACACTTAGGGCATCTTGCATTTGATAAGACTGATATTGATTTTCTATATCCACATTCCCTGTCTTGGCAAACATACATCTTACCTTTTTTACTCTTAACTTCTAACATAAACTTTCCACATTCCGGGCACTTATTCTTTGTAAGATTATCGTGTTTAAAAGTTTTATCGCTATTTTTTATTTCTTTTACTAGTTGTTTTGAATAATCTCTCATTTCATTTACAAATTTCTCTTTAGAGAGTTTTCCCTTTGCTATTTTTTCTAACTTTTGTTCCCATTCTGCAGTTAAGGTTGGTGATTTTAATTCTTCAGGGACAATATCTAAAAGTTGCCTTCCTTTAGAAGTAATATAGATGTCTTTATCCCGTTTTTCCATTAAAAATGAGTTAAATAGCTTTTCAATAATATCTGCACGAGTTGCGACTGTACCTATTCCTCCTGTTTCTCCAATTATTTTTTTTAAATCTTTATCTTCTCCTGACATATACTTAACTGGGTTTTCCATAGCTTGAAGTAGTGTTCCCTCGTTAAATGGAGCTGAGGGATTAGTTTTTCCACTAGTTTCTCTAATTCTTTCTACTTTTAATTTATCTCCTCTATTTATCTTTGGAAGTGTTTGATCTTCTTCACTATCTTCATCTAAATCTTCTTTGCTATAAATCTCTTTCCATCCAAGATTTATAATTCTCTTTCCCTTTGCAATAAACTCCTCTTTATCTATTTTAGCTTTTATAGTAGTCTGTTCATATTCATAAGCTGGAGATAAAACAGCTAAAAATCTTTTAACCACTAAATTGTATATTTTCTTTTCATTATCACTTAAGTTTGAATAAATAACTTTTTCTTCAGTTGGTATAATAGCATGATGGTCTGAGACTTTAGCATTATCCACAAAAGATCTATTCCCTTTGATTCCACCAGCAATTATCTTTGATCCAATAGGTCTATAATCTCCAATGGCTGAAGCTTTTATCCTATCCCTAAGAGTTGGAACTATATCATCAGATATATACTTTGAATCTGTTCTTGGATAGGTAAGAATTTTATGGTTTTCATATAATCTTTGCATTAAAGATAGGGTTTCTTTTGCTGAGAAAGAAAATATCCTGTTTGCATCTCTTTGCAATTCAGTTAAATCATACAAGCCTGGCGCATAAGTTTTTTTAAGTTTTTTGTCAACTTCTACTACTTCAAGGTCTTTTCCTTTTATTAAGCTTAGAATTTTTTTAATATCACCTTGGTTAAAGCTCCTAGAAGAATTTGATTTTTTATTATGCCAAGTGAAATTTAGATTCTTTGTATCTGCAATTATCCCATAATAGTCAAGGGGTCTAAATTTTTTAATCTCTTCTTCTCTATTTGCAATCATAGCAAGTGTGGGAGTTTGAACTCTACCACATGATAACTGGGCGTTGTATTTAACTGTAAGTGCCCGGGTTCCATTAAGTCCTACTAGCCAGTCAGCCTCTGAACGTGCAACCGCTGCTTGAAATAGATTTTCATACTCCCTTCCATCTTTAAGTTTGTTAAAGCCTTCTTTTATGGCTTTATCTGTAACAGAAGAAATCCAAAGTCTTTTAATTGACTTTCTTACTTTGGCCATCTCTATAATCCATCTTGCCACAAGTTCGCCCTCTCTTCCAGCGTCAGTAGCTATTACAATCTCATTAACATCTTTTCTAAACATCTGTTCTTTTACAGCATAAAACTGTTTGCTAGTCGACTTTATAACTTCAAGCTTCATGGGTTTAGGTAACATTGGGAGATCTTCCATATTCCATTTTTCGAACTTTTTGCCGTATTTTTCTGGATCAGCTAGTGTAACTAAGTGCCCCAAAGCCCAAGTAACAATATACTTATCCCCTTCAAAATAACCATTTCCTTTTTTTCTACAATTTAAAACCCTTGCTATATCTCTACCCACAGAAGGCTTTTCTGTTAATACCAATGACTTAATCATATAAACATCCTTTCAAAATCCTATTATCTTTATATTGTTTTAACTAATTCTAATATTATTACCTTTAATTCTACTATATACTTAACAAAAAACCTAATTCTAGAGATTAAGAGAAAAATTTATTATTAAATTGAACATGCGCTACTATGATATAATATCTATTAACGATAATTTTTAAAGGAGTTATCTATGAATAAAAATACAAATTTAAATAAAAGCACTAAAAAAATAGCAAAAAGGATTGCACTAATAGCTTGTTCAAAATCAAAGGCAGATTCTAAATCAAAAGCTGAAAACTTATATACTGGCAAGCTATTTAAACTTAGTTTAGCTTATGCTAAAAACTTGCAAATAGATAAAATATATATTTTATCTGCAAAGCATGGTTTGTTAGATATGAATGCTATAATAGAGCCTTATGACTTATGTCTTTGGAGTAAAAATAAAGCTGAGAGAGTAATTTGGAGTGAGAAAGTTATCAAACAACTTAAAGAAGTTACAAATATTAGTGAAGATCATTTCTATATCTTTGCTGGCATTCCTTATAGAGAAGGGCTCTTAAGCTCCCTTCAAAATTACACAATTCCACTAGAAGGTTTAACTCAAGGACGACAAATGCAGTATCTAAAGCAACAATTAAATAGACTTTCCGAAAAAAACGACCAGGATAAAGTATACCAACTACACAGCTTATTTAATCTGGCTAAAAGATACTATAACGACTATAATTTCAAAGATTTAGTAGATAATGGGATTTATATTTTATTTGAAAAAGGCGAAAAATATGGGCATATGGATCGAGTGGTAAGGGTTGGATCTCACACAGGAATAGATAAATTACCTGCAAGGATTGACCAACATTATAAAATACAAACTAAAGACCGAAGCATTTTTAGAAAAAATATAGGAAGAGTATATTTAAATATAAAAAATGACCCCTATTTAAAAGTATGGGATAGGTGTAATATATCCAGAAAAGACAAAATCTTTAATATGGAGTTTAGAGATCTTGACAAGGAAAAAGAACTAGAAAATAGAATCACTAAAAAGATTAATGATGATTTTTCATTTGTTTTAATTAAAGCAGAAGATAAGGCATATAGATTATACTTAGAGACAGCAATTGCTTCCACCCTAGCACAAGGGTCATTAAAACCTAGTCCAACTTGGCTAGGAAATGATAGCCCAAAGGAAAAGATAAGAAAAACAGGATTGTGGCAAGTTCAAAATTTAAATAGAGCTTGTGTAAATGAATTTGACTTAGAGTATATACAAAATAATATAATAATGAATAAATAGTCGCTCCTATTTGATTCTAAATATATAAAATATGGAATGTCTATTAAAGTTTCAGGGCCTATAAATTGAGATTTTAGTCTCAAATCATAGGCCCTAATTTTGATATTAAGATCTTTAAATTGCAACAGCCTTTTGATTGTTATAAAACTCCATAATTATATCTATAATTTCTTCACCTATTCTTTTTTGTGCTTCCTGGGTAGCAGCTCCTATATGCGGTGTAACTGATACTTTTGGATGATTGCATAAGTCTTGATTTGGTTTAGGTTCCTGTGTAAATACATCAATACCAGCACCTGCAACCTTATCTGTATTTAATGCTTGCAGTAGTGCATTTTCATCTATAACTCCACCACGCGCAGCGTTTATTAAAAATACACCATCTTTCATAAGTCTAAATTCAGCTTCCCCTATAAGTGCTTTGTCCAATCCAGGAACATGTAGAGATATAAAGTCTGCTTTTCCTAAAAGTTCTTCAAATTCTACATATTTAAAAGTATCGTCATTTTTATAATACTTGTCATAAAATATTACATTCATCCCTAGTGCAGTTACTTTGGTAGCTAGGGCTTTCCCAATTCTGCCAAAACCTATAATTCCAAAAGTCTTTCCACTAAGCTCAGTTCCAGTATAAGCTTTTTTGTTCCATTTGCCTTCGCGAAGTGTAATATTAGCAATTGTAATATACCTGGCAAGTCCAATCATATGGCCTAGCACAAGTTCTGCAACTGAATTACAGCTTGAGTTAGGGGTGTTCCTGACCTCTATTCCATTTTTCTCTGCATAGTCAACATCAATATTATCTAAGCCAACGCCAGCTCTAATAACAAGCTTAAGTCTTGTTTTTTTAGCTCTATTTATAAGTTCTTTATCTACTTTGGTGGCTGATCTTACAATTAGAATATCAAAATCCTTAATAATATTATATAATTCCTGTTTTTCATAGTGATTTGAATCTACAATAATACCATCTTTTATTAAAGCTTCCACTGCATTTTTGTCTAATCCATCATTTGCTAGTATTTTCATCTTAAATCCTCCTTGTAAATTTCTAAATAAAAAAAATCTCGCCACTTATTATAAAAATAAGGGACGAGAGATATCTTCCGCGTTGCCACCCAAATTAACAGACAAAACTATATCTGTTCACTCAAAACCTTGTAACGTAAGGTGTACGAATTTACTCTTCGTAAATAGCTCTAAAATGGATTCATCAATTTATCTACAAGTTTTCACCAAGCACTTGCTCTCTATTAAGATAACCCTTGATTACTATTTTTCTTCATCGCTTTTATTAAATTATTCAAGAAAACTAAAAATCTCGTCTCTTATTACAAAAAATAAGGGACGAGAGATATCTTCCGCGTTGCCACCCAAATTAACAGACAAAACTATATCTGTTCACTCAAAACCTTGTAACGTAAGGTGTACGAATTTACTCTTCGTAAATAGCTCTAAAATGGATTCATCAGTTTATCTACAAGTTTTCACCAAACACTTGCTCTCTATTAAGATAACCTTTGATTACTATTTTTTTTCATCGCTTTTTATCTATTTTTATTATTGTACACCAGCAAAATAGATTTGTCAAATTATCCTTACAATATTTTTTCCAATATTTTTTCTCTCCCGCTATTTTCTTTTAATGCAATTAAAATAAAATAATAGTCTGAATTTAATTATTATCTTAAGAGTTCATCTTCTGTATAATAAGCAACACCAATAGCACC
>CAZRXS010000070.1:0-6960 GCA_964604145.1 uncultured Gudongella sp.
TCTAAAGAAGAAAATCAGAAAAAACTAGTTCATTACATCTACAGTTTTGACAAATCAGAGAAAGAATTCCAGATAGTAAAAAGCTATGAGAAAGAAAACATTCAATATCTTAATGGTAGGTTTTTAGAATGGAATGGGGAAAAACTAACTGTTTCTGATGCGAGTAAAAAAGTTTTATGGACTAAAACATTTCTATTGGAGAATCCGAAATTAATTATAAATGAGAACAGGATTGTTGTATACGATGAAAAGTCAGGAGCATTGTATTTGTACAATGGAAATGGCGAAACACTTTTAGAACACGATTTAGAAATGCCTGTATTTAATATAAAAGTTTCAGATGGGGGAATAATAGCACATTTAAAATTAGAAGATGGAGAAAAACTCTTTTACTATAATCTAGAAGAGGATAAATGGGAAGAAGTTAATTTTATTGACTCATTTCCGCTAGATTACTGGATAAATAGCTCTAATAATTTGATGTATACTCAAATTGAGTTTAAACAAGATCATTTAATATCGGAGCTCTATGAAAAATATGTAGACCATACAGAATTAAAAGCAGAGTTAAAAGATAGATTAATTTTAAAAGCACTAGCTTTTAAACAGGGCTATATAATTCTTACAGAGATGGGTATAGTTAAGATTGATAATAAAAATGAGAATATATCAAAAGACTATGACTTAGTCCATGATATATTAATTGATGGAGATGAGATATATATTCTCTATGGAGATAATCTAGAAGTCCTAAACAGCTCTTTAGAAAGAGTTCATAAAGAGACTTATGCACTCTCATATACTAAACTACATCGACATGAAAAGTATATACTAATATATGGAGAAAAAAGTATAATTGCATTATTTAACAAAGAAAATAGGGCTGAGCATACATTTGGTACCAGTATTCTGGATATTAAAAGTCAGTTTAATGATCTTATTGTCACTTTAAAATCAGGGATTTATACAATGCGGATAAAAGATATTAAATTAGAAAGATTGGAGGAATAGATATGAAAAAAACAATTGATGCTAGAGGATTAGCATGTCCAAAACCAGTGATATTAACAAAGAAAGAACTTGAGGCTATGGAAGAAGGAACGATTGCAACTATAGTAGACAGTGAAATTTCAAAGGACAACCTATCAAAACTTGCAAAGAGTATGGGTTTAGAATATAAAGTAGAACAAGATGTGGATGGTAACTTTGAGGTTTCTATAAGCAAAGTGGGCAAAGGAGATTTTACTCCTAAAAAAACAATTAAAGCAGTTAAAAAAGTTAATGATAGAGCAGTTATAGTAATCCCTTCTGATATAATGGGAGGTGGAGATCCTGAGCTTGGAAAGATTTTAATGAAAAGCTTTATTTACACAGTCTCTGAAACAAAACCATATCCAAAGGCAATGCTATTTTATAATAGCGGGGTTAAATTAACAATTAAGTCGAGTGCTGTTTTAGATGACTTACTGAATTTAGAAGAAGCTGGAGTTGAAATAATATCTTGTGGGACATGTCTTGATTTTTATGATTTAAAAGATAAACTTGGAGTAGGCGAAATATCAAATATGTATACGATTTATGAAAAAATGAACGAAACTGAAAATACAATCACGATTGGATGATACTATGGGAAATAAGGAATTTGGCATTATAACATTCGAAGGGACCCAGCATGCAATAAAAGCTGAGTCTGACTTAATGAATCAAGACATTAATACTAAAACAATCCCTACACCAAGGGATATTAGCCTTTCTTGTGGGTTAGCTATAAGAATCGATATGGAGGATATTGATAAGATAAAAGAATTATACGATAGGGGAGAGTTAAAATTTAAGAATTTATATTCTCTTTCTGAATCAGCTAAAGATAGAGTTTTAAAAAAGATTATTTAGGGGGTTTTTATGGACTTAATAAATGAGATAAGATTACTATTGAGGGATACTGTTGATTTTTTGTTAAGGGATGAAAGTGGTGAATTAAATTTATTAGGAAAGTTATTTACTATAATCTTAATATTTACAGTGATTAGGATAATCTCTGCTGTATTTAATAAGCTAATTGATAGGACGATAGAATTAAAAGGTATTTCAAAACTTCAAATTACAGATAGCAGAAGAGATACCTTAACTGAAATTTTAAAAAAGATAGTTAGGTATATTCTATATTTTATTGGCATTGTTATTTCTTTAGAACTATTTGATATAAACACAACTTCTATTATCGCAACTGCTGGGGTTGGTGGTTTGGCAATCGGTTTTGGGGCACAATCTTTAGTTAAGGACATTATTACAGGATTTTTTATCCTCCTAGAAGACCAATACACAATAGGAGATTATATTCAGATAAATGATAAAGAAGGGGTTGTAGAAGAGCTTGGAATGAGAGTTACAAAAATTAGGGACTTTTCAGGAGAACTTCATATTATCCCAAACTCTAGCATAAATGTAGTAACAAATAGAACAAGAGGAGCTATGAGAGCTCTGGTTAAAATGTCTATTGCCTATGAAGAAGATATAGATAATGCCCTTAGAGTGATGGAGGGTGTAAGTAAGGAGATATCGGGGATTTCAGAGGCAATAGTAGAAGGGCCCACAGTGCTTGGTGTCACTGAAATGGGAGCTTCAGATATCGTTATTACTGCTGTCGCTAAGACAAAGCCGATGGAACAGTGGTCAGTTGAAAGAACTATGAGAAAAGCATATAAACAAGCCTTTGATAGAGAAGGCATAGAAATACCTTATTCAAAACTAGTTGTTTATGGAGGCGATGAAGAATGATGCTTTATTATGAAGTAGGAGATATTGTAACTCTTAAAAAAGGTCATCCTTGTGGAGAAAACAAGTGGGAAATTTTAAGAACAGGTGTGGACATAAAGCTAAGATGCGAGGGCTGTGATAGACAAATTTGGCTTACAAGGATGGAGTTTGAAAGAAGGGTTAGAAAGATCTTAGTTGGTGAAAAGTGGATAAGTATAGTTCACCATAAACAGGATAGCGAAAAATAATGCCGATTGGAAATTCTCTTTCGGTTTTTTTCTTTCTATGCAACCTTTTATGTGCTTTTACGTCTAAATAGTAAGGAGGGTTAGATTTGAGCGAAAAAGAGTTGATAAATAACTTAAAAAAAGGCAGCGAGATAGCATATAAAGAAGTAATAGACCTTTATGGAGATCAGCTCTTAAGGACTTGTTATCTAATCTTAAAAAACAAGGAAGATGCAGAGGATGTAGTTCAAGAAACGCTGATAAGAGTATTTAAAAACATTAAGAACTTTAGAGAAGATAGCAAACTATATACTTGGATTTATCAAATTGCGCTTAATCTATCTAGAGATATATTAAGAAAAAAAGTGGACTTTCTAAGTCTTAAAGACGAGTGGATAGGTGGAGAAGATCCACATTTGGATATAGAAAAAACCATAGATAAAGAGCTCTTAAAGGATGGATTAAAAGCTTTAAGTCCAATCTATAATGAGGTACTTGTATTGTTTTATTTAAGAGAGTTTTCTATTAAAGAAATATCTCAAATGCTAGAAACAAATGAAGGTACCATAAAGTCTAGACTTTCACGAGCTAGGACAATTTTAAAAAATGATCTAGAAAAGGAGGGACTTTAATTGGATAAGAAAGATTTATTGGGAAAAAAGATTAAAAGCATTATGGAAGAAGAAACAAGTGAACTTTTTTTATCAGATAAGATTAGGCAAGATATCCTAGCAAGTACAAAACCTTCTTTTTCAAGCTGGCTAAGGGGATTGCTAAATAGTGAAGTTGAATTGCCGCTTGTTCCCATAAGTTTAGGACTTGCAGCAACAGTCCTTCTTTTAATTGTTCCAGTAGAAGGTTTTTTAAAAACTCCTAGAGTAGAGATCATTGATTTTGGAAGCTCTCAGGTTATTATTAGAGACTTTAATGAGGTGAGTGAGAGATGAAAATAAAAATAAAAGTGAAAAACCTAATATGGATCACAATTGTTGTAGTAATAGTATTTACTTGGGGGATTCCCTTTACAACTCTACAAATAGCAAATGCGCTAGATAATAAGAATAGCGATAAAGCCCATATATTCTATAAGAGGTATTATAACTACCCATTTGTTGGAGATACTATAAAAGCTAGATATATATATGCAGCTAGCCTAATAGATGGATTTTCAAAGTTTCAGATTACCTTTTCTGGATGGGGGGGAGGATCAAATACAGAACCTCTTAAGCTAGAAGAGTCTAAGGAAATCCTAGCTGGGATAGTAAAGGAAGAGAACTTGTCTAAGTCGGAGAAAGAATATATGGAAAGAGCATATAAAATGCTCCTTGATATTGCAATTTCAACTAACGATGTAGATATGCTAAAAAGATGGCTAGACTTTAAAAATCCAGAGGAAACAGGGAAGATGGAGTACACAAGAGATATGTACAGGGCTTTTCTTTTTAATGTAAACCGCGATAGAGAAAGTGCATTAGAAATTGCAGAAAAATATAAGGATGATAAATATAGGGATGGTTTATTGGATGTGTTATTAGCTGAAATTTATTTCTTCAAAGGAGACCATGCTAAAACAAAAGAATTTCTTGAAAAAGCTCATAAGGTAAATTATTGGGATAGGATGGACCCTATATTTGCATCTTATAGGTATTTGGATAGAAGTTATTTTTTAGAATATGAAAAAGATATGTTAGGAGGTACAAATAAGATAAGGGGAACAGTCTTCTTTGAAGATAAGCCAATGCCCTTTGTAGAAATTTATGTGCAAGAACCCCATGGGGGATTCCGAACAGGTGGTGGAAACTACCTTGGGATAACAGACCAAAATGGATATTTTGAAACGGCCGGGCTAAAGGAGGGTACGGTTCAAATCGTGCTAGGGGTAGATGGGGTAGTTTTAACTGATAAGGTTTTACAAAGAACAAATGTTGATTATATTGAACTAAAGGGTCAAGATGTAAATGTAGATTTTGTATTTAAAGAAACCCTAGATATAATTTCTCCATCAGCTTCAACTGTTATTAAGGATAATATATTCGATGTATCTTGGGAGGCAGTCGAGGAAGCAGACTATTACGATGTTGAGCTTATTATTTTTTCAGACCCCTATAATATGAAAGGAAATTCTTCTAGGGGGCCAATAGAAGATATAAATGGTAATATAAAAATAAAAGAGACTAGGGCAAGATTTAATACAGAAAACCTTAAAGACACTTTGGGAGGTCTCTCTTTTAGTGGAGAAGAAATGCTCTTGGAACCTAGTGGAGTCCTTGGTGTATTCTTGCCTGGTGTTGAGTATCCTATTGTAGTAAATGCATATGATAAAGAGGATAGGCTTATTACAAGTAGCCTAGCTTTAAGGACCTATTATGATAAGATTCCTAGTATTGTAAGAAGAGGAGACCTTAGTGAAGGGGAAGAAATTATACTAAGTAAAGACTATCCAAAGGCAATAGAGTATTATGAAAAGAAGTTAAAAAAAGATCCAAAGGACCCAGAAGCGCTCCTATATTTAACTAAAATATATGCAATAGGTTGGAAAGAAGGAGAAAAAGACTATGCTAAGGCAATAGCTTATGCAAAAGCTTATGAAGAAGCGGTCTCTAGAGAAGGTATGGTCTTTAGGGTTATAAGCTACATGGATTATAAGGATATAAGAGCCAATAAAGATATGGTAAAAGAAGTTTTGGAGAAGGTTAAGTCTCGTGAGGATGACTATTATTATTCCTTCGCTCAATTAAATATTGTAAATCGAGAATATAAAAAAGCAAGGGATGCTTTGGAAATGATCCAGGATTATATACCAGATAGTTTGGTTTTTTTAAATATCTATTTTGAAGAGTATGAAAAGGCTATAAAAAACCTACAATCAGACAAGTTTTACTATTCACTTATTTCAACATCTAAAACTCTAGATGCAATTTCAATCTTAGAAAATGAAGGTATTAGCAGAAGTGATAAAAAAGTTTTTGATGAAATTTTATTAAAGCTAATAAATAGAGAAGCTTATGATCAGAAAAACGAAATTTATAAACAAACTATGTCCAAGTTAAAAAACCAATCCGCAAGAACAATAATTGATCAGATTTACAAAGATTATGGTTGGTTAGATAGGTACTAAAGAATTTAACTCCTCTTTAATTGGGTATCAATATTATATCCAAATAGAGAGGAGTTTGTATATGAAAAATTTTAGCTTTAATGCCCCAACTAGCTTAGTCTTTGGTAAAGGGAGCGTATCAGAATTGCCAAAATTAATAGAGGGCAAATATAAAAAGATATTATTGCATTATGGTGGAGGGTCTATTAAGAAAAACGGAGCCTATGATGATGTGATAAATGCTTTAAAAAAAGTTGATGTAGAAGTTTTTGAACTAGGAGGAGTAAAACCTAATCCGAGATTATCATTAGTTAGAAAAGGTATTGACCTTGCAAGAAAAGAAGGGATAGACTTTATTTTAGCAGTGGGTGGAGGGAGCTCTATAGACTCTGCTAAGGCGATTGCACTTGGAGCTATAAGTGATGTAGATGTATGGGATTATTTTACAAGAAAAGCTAATCCACAAAAGGCGATGGATGTTGGAGTGGTACTTACAATTCCAGCAACTGGTAGCGAAGCTAGTATAGGCACTGTAATTACAAACAAGGAAGAGTCTTTAAAGCTTGCTGTAAACGACCCAATATTAAGGCCCCAATTTGCAATTATGGATCCAGCATACACACTATCCCTACCTAAAGAACAAACTTTTGCTGGTGTTATGGATATACTTTCTCATATTTTCGAAAGGTATTTCACTAATGAAAAACATGTGGAATTAACAGACGCCCTGGCAGAAGCTACTATGAGGACAGTAATAGATAATGCATATAAGCTTCTAGAAGATCCAATGGATTATAATGCAAGAGCAGAGATTATGCTATCAGGAACCATAGCCCATAACGGTCTTTTAGGGATTGGAAGAGTAGATGACTGGGCAAG
>CAZRXS010000071.1:0-6850 GCA_964604145.1 uncultured Gudongella sp.
TCTTGTTCAACTTCTTCTTCCTCAGCTTCGTCTTCTTCAAAACCTTCATTTTCTAAAATAGCAAGATTTAATTTTTCTTCAATCACTTCCATGGACTCACCAGTAACCAAAACCAACTCTGATAAGAGCATTTGCCTAGCATTACTAAGCATTTTCCTCTCACCAGTCGACAATGTTTTTTCATTATCAAGCAAAGTTAAATTCCTTACAACTGATGCTATTTCAAGTATATCTCCAGTTTTAATTCTTTCCATATTTGCACGGTATCTTCTGTTCCAATTTTGTGGCATTTTAGTTTTATGGCCTTCAAGCACTTCCATAACATCGGCAACTTCCTCTGATGAAATTACTTCTCTAACACCTACTTCCTCTACATTAGCCACAGGAACCATAACTTTCATATCTCCAATAGGCATTTTAATTATAAAATACTCACTTTTTTCTCCTAATATTTCTTTTACTTCAATTTTTTCAATTACACCTGCACCGTGCATTGGATAAACTATTTTTTCTCCTACTTTAAACATAACAAAATACCCCCCCAAATTATATCTTTATCCTATAATTATAACTTAATTTTGATGATATGTAAAGCTTATATTTTATCAAATAATATATTTACTGTCAACTAAATTTTTTTGCTTCGCCAAGCCCCCAGCTTGTAAAATAAAGTGACAGAAAATATATAGATTTGACATAAATCAAGTCTTGAAAGTATAATAAGAGTATAACTTAACAGGGGTGGTAAATATGGATATCAACAAAAATCAAAATAATATAATTGACAGTTTGCAGGATGAAGTTAAGCTTTCATTGGTCAGACACAAAAGCATTCTAGATATTATAACAAAGCTGCAGGAGTATAATTCTAGAATTAATCGCGCTGTTGCAAAATCCGTAACAACTTGCGGTTGTATTGAAATACATGCAAAAAAACAGGAGTTTGAATCTAAATCATTAGAAGATATGGTTGAAAAGGTTGATTCTCATATTACTGGAGATATCTGCCCAGATTGTAAAGAAGTGCTTGAACAAGAAATAGGTGCTTATGTTTATTTTTTAACCGCTCTTGCAAATACTCTTAATTTTAAACTATCAGATACTATACAAAAAGAATTAGAAAGAACTAAGGCATTAGGAGTTTATGGAATGAAATAAAAAAAGGTGTGCTTGAATTCAAGCACACCTTTTTTAAAACACTGTTTTTAAAACATCCTTTAAAAGTCTTTTTTTAACAAGTATAAGTGACTTTAATTTTATTTTAATATCTTGACTTTCAGATATATAAGCTATTTTAATTCCCATTCTATCGGCCTCTCTAAGCCTTGTTTCCAATGCAGGTATTCTTTTTAATTCACCAGTTAGCCCCACATCTGCTAAAAATATACTATCATCAGGTAAAGATTTATCATAAAATGATGAAACAATACTCATTATTACAGCTAAATTTGACGCTTGGTCTTTTATCTTTATTCCACCTGTTGTTTTAATTACTATATTTTTATCAAAAAGAGGTATTTCTCCCCTTTGTTCAAGTATTGAAACAAGAGTATTTAGCTGTTCTCGTTTCATCGCTTCCCCAATCCTAGAAGGAAAAGGCATAAACGAAGGTGAAACTAGAGATTCAATTTCAAGTAGTATTGGACGGGTACCTTCTCTTACAACTGTTAGAGAACTGCCTGATACAATTTCTTCCTTTGATCTTTTAGTCATAAAGTACTCTGATGGGTTATCTATTGAAACCATACCCTCTTCTGTCATATTGAAAAAACCCATCTCTCCTGTTGAACCATATCTATTTTTTGTAGTCAACAAAGTCCGAAGTTCTTCCCCACTTTCTCCTTCAATCAATAATACAGTATCAACTAAATGTTCAAGTGCTCTTAAGCCAGCTAGCTCATCTTCCTTAGTCATCTGCCCCACTATAAAAATCATCTTTGGATTTTCCTTATCCTTTGCTATCTTAACGAGTTCATATGCACACTCCATCGTCTGAGTTGGCGAACCTGCCCTTGATGTTGGAAAAGCATCTAAAGTAAAGGCTTGAATGCTATCTACAATTATAAACTGGGCATTCAAATCCCGAATGGTTTCTAATACACTATCCATGTTGTTGTGAGATACAACTTTTAAATTATCCTCTATTTTAGGAAGTATCCTATCTGCCCTTGATTTTATTTGCGAAGCCGATTCTTCACCAGATGCATATAGTACATTAAAACCTTTTTTAGCCAATGCATTTGAAACTTGAAGAAGTAATGTTGACTTACCAGCTCCAGGTTTGGCAGTTAAGATTGTAACTGAATCCTTTACAATCCCACTGCCCATAACCCTGTCAAATTCAATAATTCCAGTTATTATTCTCTCGCTGTTTTGTGATTTTACTCTATTTAGATCTATACATTCTAATTTAATCCCTGGCTTTCTTTTTATAAGCGTCTCATCTTTTTCAACAGGTTCGAATGATCCAAAACTACCACATTCGGGACATCTGCCCATAAAGCCGACCATTTCATAGCCACACACCTTGCATCTGTTGTATTTAATCTTCTTTGCCAATAAATTACCCCCCTAGAGAGTCTATTTATGCTTTAATTATGCTTTGTTAAAGGTGAGTTTTTCCCCATCATACTCTACAAATAATTTTTCATCTCTGGACACTGTGCCCTTTAGGATTTCTTCTGCAAGCTGGTCCTCTATCATCTTTCTAATTGTTCTTTCCAGAGGTCTTGCACCAAATACTTCGTCAAAGCCTTGCTCAGAGATATACTTTTTCGTATCCTCAGAAATTTTAATATGAACACCTGCTTTTTCCATTCTCTTTTCAAGGTCTTCAACCATTATATCAACAATTTGGATTATCTGTTCTTCTTTAAGACCATGGAATACTATTACCTCATCTAGCCTATTTAAAAACTCAGGTCTAAATGTTCTCTTAAGTTCTTCAGTGATTATTTCTTTCATTCTCTCGTATTCTTCTACTTCCGCATCGTCACTAGAAGTAAATCCCATTACATTTTGTTTTTTTATAGAAGTCGCACCAGCGTTTGAAGTCATTATAATTACCGTGTTCTTAAAGTCAACCGTCTTACCTTTAGAGTCAGTAAGCCTTCCCTCATCTAAAATTTGAAGTAGCATATTAAACACATCAGGATGAGCTTTTTCGATCTCATCAAATAAAACCACAGAGTATGGCTTTCTTCTTACCGCTTCTGTAAGCTGTCCTCCCTCATCATAGCCCACATATCCTGGAGGGGAACCAACAAGTCTAGAAACAGAATGTTTCTCCATATATTCGCTCATATCCATTCTAATTATAGCTTCATCATCACCAAACAAAGCTTCTGCAAGGGCTTTAGCCAAATATGTCTTACCAACACCAGTCGGTCCAACGAAAATAAAGCTTCCTATTGGCTTTTTAGGATCTTTTAGCCCAACTCTAGCTCTTCTAACAGCTGCTGATACAGCTTTTACAGCAGGCTCTTGACCAACTACCCTTTTGTGAAGAATTTCTTCTAATTTAAGCAATCTTTCACTCTCTTCAGTAGTCATCCTGCTAACAGGCACGCCTGTCCAATTTGAGACTATTTCAGCTACCTCATCATAAGATACTATTAAATTATCTTTTTGCTTCTTTTTTTGCCATTTTACTTTATTGCTATCTATATCGTCCTTTAATTTTTTTTCTTCATCTCTTATACTAGCTGCTTTCTCAAAGTTTTGAGTATTTATAGCTTCTTCTTTTTCTTTTTGTAATTCCTCAAGTCTCTCCTCTAAGTTTTTTAATTCTGTGGGGGCCACATAAGTGTTAACTCTTATTTTAGATGCAGCCTCATCAATTAAGTCTATTGCTTTATCAGGTAAAAATCTATCAGCTATATATCTAGCAGACAACTCGGATGCTGCCTGGAGGGCCTCATCTAAAATTTTAACCCCATGATGTGCTTCATATCTATCTCTTAAACCTTCTAAAATTTTAATAGTATCTGATACACTAGGCTCTTCAACCATAATAGTTTGAAGTCTTCTTTCAAGTGCAGTATCCTTTTCAATATATTTCCTATATTCATCGATTGTTGTGGCTCCAATAATCTGAAGTTCCCCTCTTGCTAGAGTAGGTTTTAATATATTTGAAGCATCTATAGCCCCTTCTGCTGCCCCAGCTCCAACAATTGTGTGCATCTCATCAATAAAAAGAATTACATCTCCAGCATCTTTTAATTCTTTCATAACAGACTTAAGTCTTTCTTCAAACTCACCTCTGTATTTTGCCCCTGCAATAAGTCCTGGTAAATCAAGAGTAACTATTCTTTTATCTTTGATAATCTCTGGTATATTACCCTCGACAATCTTTTGAGCAAGTCCTTCTGCAATCGCAGTTTTCCCCACACCAGGCTCACCTATTAGCACAGGATTATTCTTAGTCCTTCTACTTAATATTTGAATAACCCTTTCAATCTCATTTGCCCTTCCTATAACTGGATCAATCCCACCATCTTGTGCTAACTTATTTAAATCAATACTATATTTTTCTAGATTTGTGGGTTGTTTTGCCTGTTTAGGCATAGCATGTTGCTGCTTACTCATATCCTGTGTTATTCTTTGGACTATTTTTTCAGCTAGCTTTTGAGGTTCAACGCCCATTCGTTTTAAAATCGTAGCAGCTATTCCTTCGCCCTCTGCTATCAACCCTAAAAGTAAATGTTCTGTGCTCACATAGTTATGCCCCATATTTCTTGCTTCATTTGAAGCTATCTCAAATACTCGTTTAGTCCTTGGTGTAAATCCTACTAATTCAACTTTTTCATCCCCCGCCCCAACTAATTCATACACTTGCTTTCTTATACTTTCAAGTGTAATTCCAAACTCTTTAAGGGTTGTGGCAGCTATTCCTTGGTCTTCAGCTATTAGTCCTAATAGCATGTGTTCCGTACCTACATAGTTATGATTAAACTTCTTTGCTTCTTCTTGAGAAAGCAAAATTGATTTTTGAGCTCTTTCAGTAAATCGTCCATTCATTCCCATACTATACCTCCATTATTTAAATTTTTTTATTTAAAATAGTCTCTTAATACATCTGCTCTTTTTATGTCTCTTTCATTTTTATCCATTACCTTATCTTCCATGCATTGAACATTCCCTGGTCTAATAGAGATCATAAGATCTATTAGCTCATCTCCCTTAAACTCTTTTAATACTCCAGAATCAATTCCAAGCTTAATTGTTGAAAGGTTTTTTAATGCTTCTTTTGATGAAATAACTCTTGCATTTGAGAGCAGTCCCTTAGCTCTAAATATCCTATCTTCAAATTCAACATGTTTTTTTTCTAGCAAATAATTCCTTGTATTTTTTTCTCTTTTGATCAGCTGGTAAACCACTCTACTCAATTTTTCAATTATCTCATCTTCTGTCTCTCCCAAAGTCAATTGATTGGAAACTTGGTATAAGTCTCCAACAGCTTCACTTCCCTCACCATAAATACCTCTTATGGTCAAGCCTACTTTTTTAAGTGCATTGATAATACTTCCAACATTCCCAGAAGCACTAACACTTGGAAGATGAAGCATAACAGAAGCTCTTAAGCCAGTTCCTGTGTTAGTAGGACAAGCTGTCAGATAGCCATACTCTTTATGATATGCAAAATCTAACTTAGATTCTAGCAAGTCATCAATCCGGGAACAAATCTCCCACCCTTTTGTAAGGTCAAGACCTGGCAATAAAACCTGCAATCTAATATGATCTTCTTCATTGATCATAATTGTTACATTTTCATCATTTCTTAAAAAGAAACTCCCATTATTATTGTTATTAACTAAGCCAGGACTTATAAGGTAGTCCTCCATAAATCTAATTCTTTCTCGTTCTTGCATTTCATTCAATTTAAAAAGTCCATATTCACCCTCTTTAAAAACAGAGTCCATAGCACTATGAACTTTATTAAAGACCTCTTCTGATTCTTTTTGAGAAGCAAATGGAGGAAAAGTCGCTGTTTCTAAATTTCTAGCTACTCGAAGCCTAGTGCTTACCACAACGTCATTATATTCATCGGAATTTAGCCACATAACCATATCACTCACTCTTTCTATATATATCTATACTATAAATTAGTTTTTAGTCTCTTTATTTCATCTCTTAAATAAGCAGCTTTTTCATATTCTTCAGTGCTCACCGCATCTTCAAGCTGTCGTGTTAACTCTTCTATATTAATTTCTTTTTTTATCCTAGTAATTCCTCTTTTTGGCATCTTTCCATTGTGTTTAGTGTGTCCGTGAATTCCTTTAATAACACTTTTTAGCTCATCTCCAAAGGCATCGTAGCATTCAGAACACCCAAGTTTTCCAGTTGATCTAAATCTTTCATAAGATAGACCGCAATTTGGGCACTTAACATCTACATTTAAACCTTCAAATAACTTGTAAACAGGAAAGCTCTCAACTAATCCTTTTTGGATTCCAGATGCACAAACTTCACATAGGTGATGTTCTTCAACTACACCATTTATTACACTGGTGTAGTGTAATTTCGCTTGTCTTTTTTTACAAGATTCACATAACATAATTATCCTCTCCCTAATTTGCCAATATCAGTATAACATTTCTTAGTATAGATGCCCTAATAGAATTTTTTTCAGATTGCATACAATCTAATGCTCTATCACTTATAGATGCCTTGATAATTTCAGACTCTCTCTTAGTAATTACCCCTTCTTCTAACAATACCCCTATAACTTCATAAGCTTTCATTTCAGTTATTCCGTCACAAAGCACATCTCTTATAATGCTCTTCATATGCAAATCATTTTGAAGATTTACTTTTATAATTTTAATATACCCACCGCCACCTCTTCTAC
>CAZRXS010000072.1:0-6775 GCA_964604145.1 uncultured Gudongella sp.
ATATCATCTCTATCCATATCATTTGTTGTTACAAATCTATAGTTATTATCTTCTTTTGGATTTATCTTTACTCCATTTTTTAGCATAAATTCTACAAATTTATTTGTGTCATAGTTGTCTTTTTTAATCCTGAAAAACACCATATTTATTTGGACATTATCTGGATCTAGGTCTATAAATGGAAAGTCTAGTAATTTTTTTGCTAAATACTTTGCATTGTCGTGATCTTCTTTTAGTCTCTTTGTCATTTTTTCAAGCGATATTATACCAGGTGCTGCTATTACTCCGGCCTGCCTCATTCCACCACCTAGGATTTTTCTCATTCTTCTAGCTTTTTCTATAAATTCTTTTGTTCCACAAAGCATTGAACCAATTGGAGAACAAAGTCCTTTTGATAAGCAAAACATTACAGAATCAGCATACTTAGCTACTTCTTTTGCATCAACAGAAAGTGCTAGTGCAGCATTAAATAATCTTGCCCCATCTAAATGAACAGCTACTCCGTTTTTTCTTGCAATATCACTAGCTTCTTTCATAATTTGGAGTGGAACTACCCTGCCATCTGAAAGTGGATTTTCCAAACAAAGAAGTGAAGTTTTCGGATAGTGGATATCTTCGTGTCTTATCCTCTCTGCAACATCTTTACCATAAATAAATCCATCTGGGTTATCTACTAAGTTGTAATTGACACCAGATAATCTTGCGGCTGCTCCTACTTCGTTAATTACAATATGACATTTTCTATTTGCTATTATTTCATCTCCATATGATGTGTGAGCCATAATCGCTATTTGATTTCCCATAGTCCCTGATGTTACAAATAGACTCCCTTCTTTTCCTGTTATTTCTGCTGCTAGTTTTTCTAATCTTATAACAGTTGGGTCATCCTCGTAAACATCATCTCCTACCTCTGCATTTGCCATGGCTTTTCTCATTTCATCTGTTGGCATTGTAACGGTGTCACTTCTTAAATCAATATATCTCATCGTTTTTACCCCTCTTTCGTAAGTTTTTAAAAAAGTCTTGTAATAAAGCTTTACATTCTGCTTCCATTATACCAAAAACTAGCTCAACTCTGTGATTAAATTTAGGGTGCCTTGTTAAATCCTCAACTGAACCACAGCATCCAAACCTAGGATCCCACGCTCCTATTACAAGCCTTGGAATCCTTGCATTAAGAATTGCTCCAGCACACATGGCACATGGCTCTAAAGTGACATAGAGTGTGCAGTCTACTAACCTCCAACCCCCTAAATACTGACTAGCTTCTCTAATTGCCATTATTTCTGCATGGGCTGTTGGGTCTTTTAAACTTTCTCGCATATTATAGCCTTGTCCAATTATTTTATCTTTATATACAATTACAGCACCTACAGGAACATCGTAGGTGCTGGTGCTTGCAATTTTTATTGCTTGCTTCATATAAAACTCGTCCATAAAAATCTCCTTTAATGGTGCACCCGAGAGGAATCGAACCCCCGCACATGCCTTAGGAGGGCACTGCTCTATCCGACTGAGCTACGGGTGCTAGTCATAAGGATATTTTACATTTTAAATGCTCATTTGTCAATTTTAACTAGCATTTTTTACTATATAAATAAAATGGCTGGCAAACCAGCCCGAATAATTTTATATTGTTTGTTTTTTCTTCTTCTTTTGTGTCCTTTGAATAAGGTATATTCCAATTAAAACCACTAATCCAATAGCATCTGTTGTAAGGCCTGGATTTAAAAGACTTAAAGCTGCTCCAGCTAAGAGGATTCTTTCAATAAAATTGGTCTTTGAAATTAAATAACCTTGTACTGCACTAGCTAAGCATAATATCCCAATAACTGCAGATACTATTACTGGAAGTGCTTCTATAAATGGCAAAAATATTACCTTTGAATCAACTATTTTGTCCACCATTATAAGGGCAGGATCAATTACAAATATATAGGGAACAATAAATGCAGCTAAGGCTATCTTTACAGCCTGAAATCCCGTCTTCATGGAGTTAGCACCGGCTATACCTGCTCCGGCATAGGCGGCTAATGCAACTGGTGGAGTGATATCAGCTATTACTCCAAAGTATAATATAAATAAATGTGCACTCATTAAGTTTACTTCAAGTTTTAACAATGCTGGAACTGCCATGGTTGCAAGTACTATATACTTTGCAGTTGTTGGAAGTCCCATTCCAAGTATTATTGAAGCTATCATTGTAAAAAATAGTGTAAGTAGAAGATTTCCTTGAGCTACTGTAACTATAATCTCAGCAAGCCTTAAACCAAGTCCTGTAAGTGTTACTACTCCAACTATCATACCTGCACATGCACATGCACAAGCTACTCCAACTGAACCTTTTGCTCCCGCTTCAAGTGCTTCGAAAAAGTCTTTAATTGTAAAGGATTTATCTTTTCTAATTAATGTAGCAATAATAGCTACTACAACAGAAATTACAATCGCCTTAAAAGCTGCAAGTGTTGGTGTATTTCCTTTTATTAGGAAATAAATTACAGCTGCTAATGGTATCAATAAGAATCCTCTTGTAAGTAATAATTTGCCCACTTTAGGTAATTTTTCTTTTGGCAATCCAACTAATCCAAGTTTGGAAGCTTCTAAATGTACCATTGTACCTACAGCAAAGTAGTATAATACAGCTGGTATTGCCGCTGCGATAATTATCTGCAAGTAGGATATTCCAGTAAATTCTGCCATTATAAATGCTGCTGCACCCATTACAGGAGGCATAATCTGACCTCCAGTGGAAGCTGCTGCTTCTACTGCTCCTGCAAAATATGGTTTATAGCCTGTTTTTTTCATAAGTGGTATTGT
Source organism: uncultured Gudongella sp. (assembly GCA_964604145.1). Taxonomy (GTDB): domain Bacteria; phylum Bacillota; class Clostridia; order Tissierellales; family Tissierellaceae; genus Gudongella. Next base: position 2,818 of record CAZRXS010000072.1, read on the forward strand.
AAATGCCCCTGTTGTTACTGTATTTGCAACTGAAGAACCGGAAATTGACCCCATAAATCCACTGGCAACAACTGCTGTCATAGCTGGCCCACTCTTAAGGTGGCCTGTAAGTCCAAATGCCATATCTATAAAAAATTTCCCAACCCCTGTCTTATCTAGGAATGAACCAAATAAGATAAATAAAAATACAAAGGTTGCAGAAACCCCAGTCGGTATTCCCATAATCCCCTCTAGTCCCATATACATATGAGAGACAATTCTTGTTAAAGAAAATCCCCTATGTGCCAATACTCCTGGCATATATGGCCCAAAGTAAGCGTATAATAAAAATATTAAAGCAACAGTTGAAAGTTCTGGTCCTACTACTCGTCTTGTCACCTCAAGTGTTAAAAGGATTGCTATAACCCCAAATACTAAGTCAAGTGTGCTTGCATTCCCACCCTTAAGAGCCATCTGTTCAGGAAATAAAAAAACATACCCAAAGACTATAGCCGCAGCTCCCATTAGGACAAAATCAAAGATAGCTGGTTTTTCTTTACTTGATTTTTTGCCTGCAGGATATAGAAATAAACCTATAATAAATGCTAAAATAATATGTAGAGATCTTTGCCTGTAAGAAAGCAATGTTCCAAATCCAGCTGTATATAAATGAAATAGGGACATTGCTATTGCAATAATCATAACTGCTTTAGCCACATTCCCCTGTAATTTTCTAATTCTAGAAGTTTCCTTGTCAAACTCTTCCATTAATGAATCTACATCTTTTACTGCTTCAATTATAGTTTCTTCTTCCAATTCATCAGTTACACTTTGAATTATTGGTCCTTCTTTGTTCTTATCGGTGTCATTTAATTTATCATCTGTCAATGCAAACCCTCCTTGCTAAATAAGATATAAAAGCCATATTTAGGGTCTCAAACTTAACTCCTTGTGTCGGCTCGGAGAAATCTAAAAATGGATAAGACTTATCCCCTATTAAAAGTTCATGCTTTGCTCTCACTGCTCCTGTTCTATAGACTAAATTTGTCATTTTTAGTTTGATATTGTACAATCTAAATCCATCTTCTACTATATCAAAATCATAAGGCGATGACGCAGGAAGCCCTGCCCCATAAGATTGGAATATTGTCTCTTCTAAAATTATTTCATCCTGATTTAATGAATATATTTCCCATACAGGCGTGCGCTCAACTGAGTGAATATACTTTACAGAAAATGTTCTATCCTTAAGGATCAACCAACTCTTTAGTCCTTCTTCACTTACCATATCCCTAGCATAAAGAACTTGCACAGGATAGATTGAGATAATAGTAAGAATAATAGTAATCAATAATAGCACTTTAAATTTTGATAAAGGAAAGGTACTGATACCATCAGTACCTTTCAAATCTTGCTTTTCTATATTACTTGATACCTTGCTCATCATAATACTTTTGAGCTCCTGGATGAAGGTCTATTGGCATTCCTGCAAGAGCTGTTTCAATCTTAATATCATTTCCTCTATCATGAGTATCTATTATAACTTGTCTTTGCTCAAATATGCTTTTAGTCATATTGTAAACTAAATCTTCTTTTAAGTCTTCTGGAACTATAAGCATTGCCATTACTGCTGCAGATGTAATATCTTCTGTCATTCCTTTGTAATTATCTTTGCCTATAGTAACTTCTGTATAGAATGGAAATTCAGCTGCAAGAGCTTCAATCTTATCTGTATCCATTGGCACCACAACTATATCTGCTGTTTGAGTTACTTCTGTTACAGCTGATGTTGGAAGAGCCGCTGTTACAAAAGCTGCGTCAACTTGCTTGTTTTTAAGTTGATCTGCTGCTTCGCTAAATGATAGATAATCTGCTTTTCCTAAATCATCATAAGTTAAGCCATAGGCTGCTAAAATTTGTCTTGTGTTTACTTCTGTTCCAGATCCTGGAGCTCCTACTGCTACTTTCTTTCCTTTTAAATCTGCTATATTTGTAATTCCCGATTCTGCAGTAGCTATAACTTGAATAACTTCAGGATATAACATTGCCATACCTCTGATATTTTTAATAGGATCTTGACCGTCAAAAGTCTCAGTTCCAGTCCATGCATAATAGGTAACATCGTTTTGTACAAATGCTATTTCAGCTTCTCCTCCAGATATTAAATTTACATTTTCTGCTGATGCTCCTGTTGATTGTGCATTTGCATTTACCCCTGGGATGTTATCATTAAATATTTTTGAAATAGCTCCACCAAGTGGGTAATAAGTTCCGCCTGTTCCACCAGTTGCTACTGATATAAATACACTTTCAGCTGGCTCTTCTGCTGGTTCTTCTACTTCTGGTTCCTCGACTGCAGGATCATCAGCTGGTTCATCTGCAGGTGCAGCTGGGCTACATCCTGCTAGCATAGTAAGTGTAAGTATAAATACTAACCATAAAGATAATGTTTTTCTGTTCATATAAATCCTCCCTTTTCTAGATACTAATTTTTAAAATTGTCGATTTATTTTTTTAGACAATTCATAAATCTATTATAACTTAAAATTTGCTTATATGCTACATAAATCTTTCTAAAATGCAATCATCGCAATAGTCTGACTATTATGAATTAAAAGATTTATTCTTTCTTTATAAGTATTTCTAATCCATTCATATATTTTTGAAGCACCTTTGGAACTAAAACAGACCCATCTTCTTGCTGATAATTTTCAATTATAGCAGCAAATGTCCTTCCAACTGCAAGTCCAGATCCATTAAGGGTGTGAAGGTATTCTACCTTACCTGTGTCTTTTTTTCTATATTTAATATTAGCTCTTCTAGCCTGGTAATCTTCAAAATTACTACAGCTTGAAATTTCTACATATCTTCCATAACTTGGCATCCAAGCTTCAACATCATATGTCTTTGCTGAAGAAAAACCTAAATCACCTGTGCTTAACATCACAACCCTGTATGGAATTTCTAATCTTTTAAGGACTTCTTCAGCATTTCTAGTGAGTTTTTCAAGTTCCTCATAAGAAGTTTCAGCTTGTGAGAATTTAACCAATTCTACCTTATCAAACTGATGATTTCTTATTAGTCCCCTAGTATCTCGTCCAGCTGAACCTGCCTCTTGCCTAAAGCAAGGAGTATAAGCAGTATAGTATATAGGAAGCTCATCTTCATTTATAATCTCATCTCTTAATAGGTTTGTCAGTGGAACTTCGGCAGTTGGAACAAGGAAAAAATCTTTACTTGGTATATGAAACATATCATGCTCAAATTTAGGCAACTGCCCCGTCCCAATCATGCTATCCCTATTTACCATAAAAGGAGTAGACATTTCTGTATAACCATGTTCTTGTGTATGAAGATCTAGCATAAAAGCTGTTATTGCCCTTTCTAGAGTTGCCCCATTGCCTTTAAAAAGACTAAACCTGGCACCGGAAATTTTACTTGCCCTTTCAAAATCTAATATATCCAAATCTGTGCCTATATCCCAATGTGCCTTTGGCTGGTAAGGAAACTTTTTTGGCTGACCAAATTTTCTTATCTCGACATTATCCTCATCACTTTCGCCTTCAACGACACTTTCATGTGGAGTGTTTGGTATTACAAGTAGCTTTTCTTTAATTTTATCATCAAGTTTTTTTACTTCTATATCCATATCTTTTATTATATCTGAGAGTTCTTTCATATTTTCGAAGACCTCTGATACATCTTTACCTTCTTTTTTTAACTGGGGAATCTGTTTGGAAACCTTATTTTGTTCAGCCTTTTTTTCTTCTACTGCTACCAATAGATCTCTTCTTTTTTCATCCATCTCTAGTAATTCTCTTAAAGGATAGTCTCCGTGTCTTTTTGCAAGAGCTTTTTCTACTGCATCAAAATCCATCCTTATCCGCTTAATATCTAACATAATAACCCTCCTTATTCTTGAAAGTAAAAAAACTCTCGAAATCCCAAAATATAGGGACGAGAGTTACCCGCGTTGCCA
>CAZRXS010000073.1:0-6482 GCA_964604145.1 uncultured Gudongella sp.
GTTTCATTACACCCCAGGCAGTAACAGATTTTGAAATGGACTCCACCCGAAGAAGAGTATCGGTCGTCATTTTTCTACCTGTTTCTAGGTCAGCATATCCATAAGCTTTAGTCCATATGGTTTCTCCACCCTTTATGAGAGCAATACTGGCTCCTGGTATATCATAAGCTTCCATTATTTCGGGAATACGTTCATCCAAATAAAAGGTAAACTTTTCTAAAGTAACCCCTTTCTCAGCTTTTGTTATTGGAAATAAGGTTGAAAAGAACATTACCACTATAATGGATATTATTATAGTTGTTGGTATCTTAAACCATAATTTGTTAATAAACATTTTGCTCTCATTTTTAATATTCATATAATTCACCATTTCTAGACATTCTTTCACTAAACTATGTTTACAATTCACCTAAGAACAAAATTTCTCATTCTACTATGTTGATTAGGCATAGATATTCTCTTACTAGAATTTATTTGTTAGCTTGGTGGTTTGTTTTAAGGTTTCTGTTCTGCCATCTAAAAAACAACCAGGAGAAAGCTAGCATCTGCAGAGAAATCTCAGGATAACCGATAAGCGGGTTAAACTCAAAATTAGTATACAAGAAGCCTTCAATAGAACCAGGCCCTGTGATAACTGCACCTACACTTGTTAAAACAAACAACAGCCAAAATAACTTAATCCACCCATATGGCCTTTGCAGTATAATCTCTCTAAACGGAAAAATAGCCAATGCTAGAAGTGTGCCCCGAAGAAATTGAACAGGCACAGCAAGTCTTACGGACATAGCATCCGACGATTTCATAACCTGGCTGAAAATAGGCTCACGGCTAAAATAATCGAAATAGTTGCTAACAAGCATAAATAAAATCCCAAATACAGCATAAGTAATGACATGGACAACCGTAAATCTCCAAATAAACTTAAGTCCTTCCTTATAAAACAAGTTTTTCATAGTTAGCTCCCTTTTTTTCAGATACTTACCGTATTAGCTTGCCACTTCAAGTGTAATACCTTAAAAGTGCTAGTTTTAATTTGAAATTTTCTCAATTTTACTAATAACTGGTTGTCCAATAGTTTCTTCATAATAATCAAATTTTACTTCATCATCTTTTTTAAGCGCCAGACTTTCAAATGTGGATCTTACCTCATCGGATATTTTAAATACTTTGAAAGCTAACTTATCATCTTGCACCCCACTTATTCTTATCTCAATAGAATTGTTGTCAACCTGACCCACATAACTTCCGCTATCTGTTTTAATTGTAGGAGAGGCGTCACTAGCTACCTTTTCTGTTTCATTGTTGGGCTCTTCTTGCAGCGGAGGAGTGTTTGTGTCATCCTCTACTGTTGTACATGAAACTAACATTCCTACCATTAAAGTAGCAACAAGAACAATTGCAAATAACATTATACCTCTCTTTTTCACCTTCATATCAAAATTTGATGTAAACCATTGTCTCATTACCTTCTTACCTCCCAAAGTCAACCATTCCATAACTTTTACTAAAAATTACTTCTTTATAATCTCCAATAATTATAGTTCCATTAACAATTGGGTTATAATTTAATTCATTTAAGGCATCAACATACTCATCCACTTTATCAGATAAATTGGCATGCTCTATTGAATCTTCTCCAATACAAGCTACAAGACTCAGTGTAGATACAAGCATAATCATGAAAATATTGAGTAATTTAAATATTTTACTTTTCACTTCAATACCCCCTAATAACAATTGTAATAAGCACATAACCTATACTTTTTCTTCTTCTGATTTCTGATTTTTCATCGCTTTCGCTACGAGTATTCCTTGAGCCATGAATGCTATAAAAAAAAGAACCATCAATATCCACCAACCTACAGATTCAAAAATATCTTCTGGCACCATCAATGTATATCCCATGTAGCTTAAAAAAATTGTCCCTTGAAGAATTTTAAATGCTTTTGAATTAGCTTCATTCTTTAATGCTACAAGTCTTTCATCATTTTCGCTAATTATAATATTCTTCATCTTTTGTGGAGCTTTCTTAATTCCCAAAAGTTTCAAATAATAGATAAAGGCTACACTTAATGGTATAAAAGACAATCCAATAATCGCTTTTTTGTTCGATATAAAACTTACATCCATGATACTAAATACAATACCTATACCAAGTAATAAACCACCAACCATAATGCTAATAATCATAACAACCTTTGCTTCTTTGATTGTTTTTTCGGTGTTCATAGTCATTCCTCCCAAAATAAATCGTTTAAGGTTTTATTAAGTGCTTTGCAAATATCAATGCACAAGTTTAATGTCGGATTATAATTGCCTGATTCAATCAAAATAATTGTCTGTCGAGTAACTCCTACTATTTCAGCTAACTGCTCCTGTGTTAGATCACTTTCAATTCTTGCTATTTTCATTTTTATATTTTTCACAAAATACAACACCCCCTATATCTAATATAGTACTTTATAATATACTATATGTCAACTATATCTTACATTTCTTAGAGATAAGTTGGCGTTGTCACTTATTAAATCAATTAATTTGTAAAACTAATATTATCTTTGTTATTTTAAGAGCGGTTATTAAGGAAGCCACCAGAATAAAGGAATGTATTGCAATTCGTCCATGAGGCTTTATTTGATCAAATGATAGTTTGAATTTAGCGCTTATGACATTTATTAGACCAAGTATAGTAAAGAATATTGTTATAGGAAATAAGAACAAGAGCCCCTTTATTAAAAATACTAACAACATAACAGGTAAATCATGTAAAAATAAACCACAAGCAAGAAAGGTAAATATAACAGAAATACTTTGTGGCAAAAAAGTTCTAAGCGGCTTGTAAATATACTTCCCTAAGAAAAACCCGTATGCGGGATTCCAATACCACCAAAATTCTCGAAAGGATTTCGCTTGAAATGACTTCTTAAACATTTTTTGCATCTGTTCTACTTCACTACCTTTTCCTAGTCTCAATTCGATGTGTCTTCTTAAGTCAGATTTTCTAACACTATTCAACTCTACATCTCCTTGTACTTACTTATTGTTTTCTAATTTAGATTAATACTTATTAGTCACTGCAATTTTGAAATAGTTTCTTTCTGTTAAAGATAATCAAAATAACTGTCACAAGAATCATTATCTCTAGTAATGCTATTGCACCTGTTTTTGAAAGAATCAAAGGCATCATCCATAATGAAGTGTTTGCCATAGTATGGAATAGAATAACCCCAAAAATACTACCTTTGGTATTGATGTATAGTATTGATATTTGGATTGAAATCATTAAGGTATAAAGGATGTAACCACAAAATGCCAATACAAAGCTGTAATTATTTGCTAGTTTTGATTGAATTGTGGTATCTAAAAAAAATAGTGGCAGATGCCATAAAGACCAAATTAGCCCCACAACAATGCTTGCATAAAAGGGTCTGCAACCATTAATCATTCTTGGAAATAAGAACCCTCTCCAGCCAGCTTCTTCACCCAGAGGCCCCATAAAAAGCATGATATATATAAATACCAATGGTATGGCATAAACAGGAAATTCTGAATTTGGTATAGTCCTGCCAGATAATCGCAATACCGAATAGGATAGTAGCATTATTGTTGGCATAAGTCCAAATATATATGCATACCATTTAAAGTCGATTTTGGGGTCAACTAATCTTTTAACCGATTTTGTAAATTCTTTTATTCCATTGATTTTATACTCCATAATTAATCCTACAAAAGATGGAACGAAGGTACCTACCACAATTAATGTTTCATTGGATATCCTCAAATTTAATTCTGATAATTTCAACAACCATATGCTCCAGGTTAATGCAAAGGTGAAGATTAAATACATTGAAATTTCTTTAAGGTTTTTCTTAACATCCATAATTGTCCCCCATCAAAATAATATAAGTGCTATGCTTGATGTAAAAAAAATTAAGAACAAGGTTATTAAGATCCCTTTTACTATTTTCTCCCCACGTTCGGTAAAATCTAGCTTTATTCCAAAAATGCCATATACTTTTTTAAGGAATCCTAATGCTTTTTCTGGATGTAAAAAACCATAAAGCATAACTAAAGAAATTATTAGAAAAAATATAAGTGCTGCTATTTGTTGTTTATCCATATATATTGTCTCCTATCAAAGCTTATAGTAGAACATCTTTGAATTGTAGATTAATTAGGTTAATAGATTCTATTTATAAATAACTTTAAAAGTCATAAATACTACCAAGTCATCTTCTTTAAATTCAAAATTAAAGGCTTTTGCCTCTTCTTTGAAAAAATTTAAGTGTCCTTCTCGCCAATATTTTAGAGAGCCATCTCCTTCTCCTTCTATCTTTGCATGTTTTCCTGTGACTTCATCAAAGGGAATAATTTCTACTTTTGAAACTTCTATAATACAAGCTGCCTTTCCATCAAAATCTGTAATTATATGTAGGTCTTTTTCTTTTGGAAGAGGTTCCTTTTCTAGCTCATAGGATTTCTTTAAGCTAGTAGTGGCTCTTTTAATTCCGCGTTTCGTTAAATCTGCTAATTCATTTGCGTCATTTTCATTGTTGCAGAAGTGCCAGGCTTCATATGTTTTATCTGATTGTACAATCGACTCGCCTATACTCTTTAGATAGTCTTCCCACATAGTTTCTACAGTCATTTTCAATCCTCCTTAATATGATTATTTCTATTATTGTTTTCTAATATATGCATCAATTATAGCGCCTACTATCAACCCTATTCCTGTTCCCATTCCAGCCCAAATAACATTTCCTGTAATAGCTAAGCTTAACCCTGCACCAATCGCTGTGCCAAAAATCAAGCCTATTCCCGCAAATGGAACTTTATTATTTTTTCTCTTGTTTTTCAATTAAATGACCTCCCAGCTTGCTTGGATTGAAAAATATAAAGAAATAATTCTTTAATTATCATTCATTATTTCTGCAAATTTAAATATATTGCTATTTAATATATTAGATTTATCTGAATTAACTTTAGCAACTTTTTTCACTATTTGTTTTTCCATAAATCCTAATTTATCAAATACAAATTCCCCTCCAAAATATCCTTTTGCCTTAGCTGTTTTTAAGAGTTCTTTAGGAAAATTTTCATTTAATTCTTTTTCAATCGCTTCTTCACTATGCATCCCACATATAAATAACCCTACTTGCTTCCCTTTTAAAGTTTCTAGATTTTCAGAGGAAAACTTTGAAACTTCTTTTTGAATTTTACCCATGTATATAGATCCTCCAATTATTACCTTGTCGTATTTTGAAAGATCTATCTCATTAGAATCTTTAAGATTTACCACATAGGCTTTACAATCTAATTTTTCTTTTAAAAGATTAGCACATTTTTCTGTGCATCCATGTTTACTCGCATAAACTATTAAAGTATCCATTTTTTACCCTCCTAATATAATCCTTAATTTAAAGCATTTTCAATTGCTTTTAGATACGCTTTGGAAGTTACAGTAGCACCAGATACTGTATCAACTTGAGTATCTTGTTCTTTAATAACCCTATTAAATAATTCTTTTGTAACTTCCGATTTTACAAATGTAACATCATTTAAGATATCAATATTAACTATTTCTTGATTTTTTAGTTTTACGGCTAACTTGTTCGACCATCTTCCTCCTTTAAATTCTCCTTCATATATTCCATCTTCTTTGTCCTCTAAATTTACCCCATTTAACTCTATATCCTCTCCTTGATTAACTCCTCTTGATAGGTAAAACATAAAGCTCCCCATAAACACTAATAAAACTAAAAACATTAATAGAAACAATTTAAATGTTGTTTTTACTTTTGATTTTTCTCCTTTCTCTCTTTTAATAGCCATAATACACCCCTTTTATTCTCGATTTGCCGATACCCCTCTTTAATTATAAAATATCATCTCACTTATTTATTGCCAATATTTTTTTATAGAAATTTTAAATTTATTTTAAAATTACACCTAAACTTAATACAAAAAAACTTAGCACTATTACTTTGCTAAGTTTTATGACTACAATTAGATAGAATACTATAACACAAACTCCATCTGAAAATCTCTTGGATCACTTTCATATAAGTCCATGTTTACTTCCTCCGCCTCTTTACAACCTATATTGAAATAAAATCCAATTGTTTCTTCTGCAGAACCTGCACAGATATATATTTTATCTGCATTCCATCCCCTTGCAGCATCCACGCATGACATAAATAAGTTTCTACCAATCCCTTTATTTCTATGTTCCAAAGATATGAAAATCTGATCTAATAAAACATAATTATACCTACTCCCAAAGAATTCCCTGTTTATTGTAGCGAAGCCTAGTAGTCTTTTATCTTCATCAAATGCGCCAACTGCATATCCATTTGAAATTATAGTTTTTTTCAAAAGATTATAATGATTTTCATATCCATTTGGCCAATCATTATCTTGAAAATTGATATTGACTAACTGCCGTTTCCCATCAATTTCTCTCCATGCTTTCCCTATAAATT
>CAZRXS010000074.1:0-6475 GCA_964604145.1 uncultured Gudongella sp.
AAATGTAAAGCTGTGATCAAGAGAAAAAAACTCTTAAGACCACAGCTTTTTTTATCCAAATGCCGGTGCCAGGCACCTAACTTAATAACTTACTTAATATTCTGACAATTAGATGTATATCATTATCATTACCTAAGCCAGAAGTGGGGGAGTGGAAGTTTAGGTGTTGTACTTCTTGATAATGAGATTTAAGTGGACAGTTCCATTATATCTCGTGGGGTAATTATTGATAGCGCTGGTGCTGTTGTTGGGATTGGAGTATACATGTTTTCTGGTCATTAGAATCTAGAGAAATAAATTCACGAAATTTTAATAAAATTTGCTTAAAATTTGTTTAAAACAATATTATTTGCCTAAAACATAAATTATTTGTCTAAAATATTGACATTTGCCTAAAATTATAGTAACATAAGAATTCAGAAGGAGGAATTCTTATGTTAGAAGAAGAGTTAAGGCAATTAGTAAAAAAAATAACTTCTGAAAAATGTGAAAAACAGCATATAGAACTTAAAAAAGCACTAGGTGGTGCACCAACTAAACTGTATAGCACTCTATCAAGTTTTTCCAATCAAAATGGTGGTGGAACCATTGTTTTTGGAATTGATGAGGAAGAAGATTATAAAGTGGTAGGTGTTTATGATGCTCAGGATCTGCAAAAAAAAGTAGCGGAACAATCATTACAGATGGAGCCAGCAGTTAGGCCACTATTTACGGTCACTAAGGTAAAGGACAAAATAGTTATTAGTGCGGAAATTTCTGAGTGTGATATTAATAAAAAGCCATGTTTTTATAGAGGAGCTGGGAAACTTAGGGGATCATATATTCGTGTAGGTGATTTTGATCAACCAATGACAGAGTATGAAATATATAGCTATGAAGCATTTAAGAGAAGAATCCATGATGAACTTAGAATTATAGACCGAGCAACAATGGGGTCTTTAAAAAAAGATAATATTACTGAGTATCTTTTAAAGTTACGTAGGCAAAAGATGAATCTAGTAAACCTTGATGATAAAAGAATACTAGAAACTCAAGGTATAATTCAAGATGGAGTACCTACTGTGGCAGGGTTAATGCTCCTTGGTGAATATCCACAAGAATTTTTTCCACAACTAAGTATAACAGCGATGGTTATACAGGGTAAAGAGATGGGTGAACTGGGCAAAGATGGGGAACGATTTATAGATAATAAGCGGATTGAAGGAACAATATCACAAATGCTTGAAAATACATTAGCTTTTGTTCGAAGAAATATGAAGGTTAAAACTATAGTGACCGAAGACGGTAGTCGGGCAGATAAACCAGAATATCCTATAAAGGCTGTTAGAGAGATAATACTAAATGCTCTTATACACAGAGATTACAGTGTTCATACCGAAAGTTCACCTATAAGATTAATTATGTTTGAAGACAGATTAGAGTTAGAAAATCCAGGAGGACTATATGGAAGAATCACAGTAGATGATTTGGGCAAAGTAGCTGCAGATACTAGAAATCCATACTTAGCAGGTGCTTTAGAAATTATGCTTGATACGGAAAATCGATTTTCTGGAATTCCCATAGTTATAGCTGAACTTAAAAAAGCAGATATGCCTGAGCCTGTATTTATTGATAGAAGAGGAGTTTTTAAAGTAATATTTTATAATGAAATTATTGAGCATGAGAAAGAAATTGATTTTGAACAGGAAATTTTAAATTATTGTATTACACCAAGAACAAGGGAAGAACTTGCTCATAAATTTGGATTTGAAACAGTAAGCTATTTTATTACAAGGTATATTAATCCATTAATCGATGAGGGAAAAATCAAAATGACTTTACCAGATACACCAAAAAGTAAGTACCAGAAGTATTCTTCATTATGAGATAATCCTAATCTAATCCGATAGTCATATATCATGGTAAGAAATGATGGAATGTAAAAACATCTTTAGGAGATATGGTATAACGATAGGGGAAAGTGATGAACTCAAGAATAATAATGTATCAGACCGGAGATGGGTTAATAAAAATAGAAACAAAATTTGATGGAGATACTGTATGGCTTTCAATAGATCAAATAGCAGAGCTATTTCAGCGTGACAAGTCTACAATCTCTCGACATATAAAAAAACATCTTTACTGAGGGCGAACTTGAGCGTCATTCAGTTGTTGCAAATTATGCAACAACTGCGACAGATGGTAAAACCTATAAAGTTGACTATTATAACATTGATGTGATTATATCCGTTGGCTATCGAGTAAGGTCATTACGCGGTACACAATTTCGTATTTGGGCAAATAAGGTTTTAAAAGAGTATCTTAAAAAAGGATTTGCCATGAATGATGACCTTCTTAAAAATGCAGGAGGAGGTAATTATTTTCAAGAACTACAAGCAATCAGACAAAAGCCAATGTATATGAAGGATTGGATTGGGAAGTTAGACGACTTCATCAAAACGAGTGGAAATGAGTTGCTGGACAATGCAGGTAAAATTAGTCATGAAGAGGCTAAAATAAAAGCTGAATTAGAGTATGATAAGTACAAAGAACGAAGCAAAGATCGACTAACAAAAGTTGAGAGAGATTTTATAGAGCATGTAAAAAATACTCAAAAGAAACTGGAAAAGGGTAAGGGTTAATTCCATTGAATTCGAAGAGTGCCGGTGCCTGGCTATTAACTTAATAACTTACTTAATATTCTGACAATTTAAAATGCAAAGCTGCGGATAGGAGAAAAAACTCTTACGACCTCAGCTTTTTTATTTTTACAAAGTATAAACTTTGTGACTTAATATAAATCTAAAAGTTACTATTAGCTTTTAACTTAACTATTAAAATAGCATTTGCTATATATCTATGGAATAGATTCAGAATATAATTAAATATGAAATATAACCTAATTTAACCTGTGTATAGTTCAAAAAAATATATATATTGAAATAAGCATTGAATGATAGTATAATATATTATATGCGAGGGGGGTATATTATGAAGAAACCATTTGAGCCAAATTTTTTGCCAATAGAATTAAATAGTACCGATACAATAGAAATTCTTAAATTAGAAGGAGAAGCTAGGGCTAGAGTTGAAAAGTTTAATTCTATATTAGAAAGATCAATAATAAAAAAAGAATTACTTATGTTATTTTCTTTAAATGAATCAGTGCAATCTACTAAAATAGAAGGTACCCAAGCAAGCTTTAGTGAGGTTATGGAATCTGAGCTTACTGGTAATAAAAATAAAGATATAGTTGAAGTGCTCAATTATGCAGAAGCATTGACGGAGGCTCAAGATTTATTAAAACGAATACCTATTTCTACTAGAATGTTTTTTAAATTACATGAAACTATATTAAAGGATAGTAGAGGAGAGAATAGAAGCCCAGGCTCATATAGAAAGATACAAAACTATATAGGACCAACAAGTAGAATAGCAGATGCAACATACATTCCACCAGAGCCAAACTTAGTTGAAGGATATATGTCAAATCTAGAAAAATATATAAATGATGAATATGAAGATGATTTTGGATTTATTTCGAGAACTGCTATTATACATGGACAATTTGAAACAATACATCCTTTTTTAGATGGAAATGGTAGACTAGGGAGAATGTTAATTATTATATATTTGTTAGATAAAGGTATAATATCATTCCCATCATTTTTTGTAAGTGAAGAGTTAGAAAAAAACAAGTATAAGTATTATATTCTACTAAATGGATTAAGATTAGAAAAACCTAGGTGGAAAGAGTGGATAGTATTTTTCCTTGATTCATCAATTAAACAGGCAGATAGGTATATAGAAAAATTATTAACAATAGAAAGTTTATATGATGAGCTATTACTTATAGCTAAACAAAAAGCTATATCTGATGCAGCTATTTCATTTATATTTAATAAACCTATATTTACAATAAAGAAAATGCAAGAGGAGATAGGTGTAAGTTATAATACAGCAAGAAGATATGTGGATGAATTAACAGATAGTGGTAAAATATATGGTGATGATAAGAAAAGAAATAGAGTATATAGCTTTTATGATTTAATAAATGTTTTATAAGTATAAAATAATATTTATTTGAGTAAATTGCATAATTTTAAAACGTTGAAATAGCAAACTTTTAGTAAGTAAAAAGGATTCTTTGAAGATACTGTGAAGACAGCCCTTAGAAGAACTGATTTGCGTGGTTGTGCTTCTAAGATTATTATTGTTTAGGTAGTTGAGAGGAAGTATAAAGACTCTAGCGGGGCCGGTGCCTGGCACTTAACATTACAACCTGGGAGGTTAAAATATGTGAAAATCATATTTGGGGACGGAGGAGTGAATAGTAAAAATAATAACTTTCCGGCTTAATATTCTGACAATTTGAAATGCGAAGCTATGATCATAAAAGAAAAGTGATAGAATCTTTTGCAGGGATAAACAAGACAAATAAATGGCAGAACTGGAAGATTTATTAGCAGTATCTTTTTAAAAGGAGACTATTCATGGTTAACAGCTATGTCTTTATCGCAAGGATGCTATAGAGATAGATTTAAGTATCTAGAAATTTTTGATGTCACTAATAAAATAGCATCTCAAGGCGAGGCAAATTATTTTGTTGATGGATTCTTATCCATCATTGTAACAGGCCAGGAGAAAACATATGAGAATTTGGTACAGAAAAGTGATTTATTAACTAAGATAGTAGGAAAAATCACGGAGGATACAAATCTTATAAATGAGTATGAAAAAAATATTATGAGAATTATGGCTCAGGATTATCATTTCAGTTCATCAAGTGAGGGGATTGGGGTAAGTGAACTAATGGAGACATTTGATTATACTGATGAGACTATCAGGAAAAAATTGAAAGAGCTATATGAAAAAGGATTGCTAGAAAAGACAAAGGGCAGACCAGTCAAGTATAGAATCTCTAAGAATTATTTGGAAACTTAAAATAGGGCCGGTACAGGCACCAAATTTACAACTTACTTAATATTCCCAGCAAAACTTATAATTGAAAAGGACAGAGTATATATTGAGAATGGAAACAAGTTTCATGGAATAGGGATTATTGATCTAGAGAATTTTCTCCATATCCAAAAAAACCAAAAATTGCAAAGTTTTTAAAGTATTTTTCTGCAATATGTGTATAGACTACAGGAAGCATAGTCAATCCTTCATTTCATCATCGAAGATATCATCAGTTCGATCGATATAATTAGTGGAAGTTGTTTCGGCAATTTTATCAGCTTCTTTAATTAATTGCTCTACAGCAGGTCTAACTTTTCGATTAGCTTTTTTGAATTCTTCTAATAACTTTTTACCAGTGTAGCCTTGATTTATTAAATCTGCTGGCAAGCTTTGTATAAGAGTTGTTATGATAGGAAAACAATGACTGAAGAAGAGTAATCGGGCGTATACAGAGAGGACGGTGCCAGGTACCTAACTTAATAATTTTCTTAATATTCTAACAATTTATAATTCAAAGCTGTGATTAAGAGAAAAAGCTCTTACGACCACAGCTTTTTATTTTTACAAAACATACGTTTTGTGACTATGGAATTAGGAAGATAAAAAAGTACTAGTTTAAAAATAAGTATATATGATTTATTTTACTGTTAGTTAGTTTTGAAATATGTATTAATAAGAAAAGCCCCATTTTAAGGGGCTATTAACTATTCAAGTAAGAAGTCTATAATATTGATTACCTTTATTCCAGAGAAATCATTAAAGATTGTTTGATCCATGGTTAAAATATATTTTGGATAATTATCAGATATAGATTTAAGAGGTCTAAGTTCTCGTTCTCTTGTTTTTTCATCCATAATTGTTGCTGAAACTTGATAATATAATTTTTCATTAGTTTTTCTAGCTACAAAGTCGACTTCTAAAGAACCTATTTTTCCAATACTCACATCATAACATCGTCTTAATAGTTCTAGATAAATAACATTCTCCAAGATATGGCCATAATCTGTACCGTGTAGACCAGTTAGTTGGTTACGGATACCAATATCTACGATGTAATATTTTTCAAGAGTTTTTAAAAACATTTTACCTTTTAAGTCGTAGCGATTTGCTTTGTAGATTATAAAGGCTTTTTCAAGCATTCTTAGGTAATTATCAATTGTATCGCTTTTTTAGTAAATTACCTGTATAACAACATTTTCTACAAATCTAGGTTGAAAGTCAGTTTCTAATAAAAAATATTTTACAGTGTAAGAGATAGTCAAAGAAGCATGGAAAGGGTATCCCTATGTGTAACAGATATGCCTTGAAAGTATTTGTTTGGCTGTATATAATTGTGGCTTGATGACCAATGTGAAGTAAAATAGGATGTTTAGGTATTATTCCCATAGGCTTGGGTATAAAGTTAGGAGAGTATATGCTATATCAAATGAGATAACACAAAACAAAAAGATATATTGCGTTTTCAAAAGAATTAAATGAACTGCATGCTATTTCTATTAAGTAGATTACTAATTTACTGCACAATTATAAAAAT
>CAZRXS010000075.1:0-6454 GCA_964604145.1 uncultured Gudongella sp.
AGTAATAAATATCGACAATTCTCTATAATTATAAATTTCATGCTTCAGCTATGTAGTAGCAAATAATTGATTGACTTATTAGAATTGTTAATGTAATATGTAAGTATAGAACTAACGTTCGAACGGAGAAAGGGGTGAATCCAGTTAAACTGGAAAATTATGGCAGATGAGAATAGAAAAAAAGCGTTAGAATTAGCAATCACTCAAATAGAAAAACAATTTGGTAAGGGCTCTATTATGAGGCTTGGGGAAGATGCAAAGCTTGACTTAGACTTTATACCTACTGGTTCAATGGAGCTTGATCTTGCCTTGGGAATTGGTGGAGTACCAAGAGGTAGGATAGTAGAAATTTATGGACCAGAGTCATCTGGTAAAACAACGCTAGCACTCCATATAATTGCCGAAGCTCAGAAAACAAGTGGAATTGCAGCTTTTATTGACGCAGAACATGCTTTAGATCCTGGCTATGCAAAAAAACTTGGAGTTGATATTGAAAATTTAATTATTTCTCAACCTGACACGGGAGAGCAGGCACTTGAAATAACCGAGTCTTTAGTTCGTAGCGGAGCTCTTGATGTTGTAGTAATAGATTCTGTTGCTGCCCTAGTACCAAAGGCAGAAATAGACGGCGAAATGGGAGACAGTCATATGGGCTTACAAGCAAGACTTATGTCTCAAGCCTTAAGAAAATTAGCCGGAGCCATAAATAAATCTAATACTACTTGTTTATTTATAAATCAACTTAGAGAAAAAATTGGGGTCATGTTTGGCAACCCTGAAACAACTTCTGGAGGAAGAGCATTAAAGTTTTATTCTAGTGTAAGAATGGATGTAAGAAGAATCGATTCATTAAAACAAGGTGACTCAATTGTGGGAAATAGAACAAGAGTTAAGGTTGTTAAAAATAAAATAGCACCTCCATTTAAACAAGCAGAATTTGATATAATGTATGGAGAAGGAATCTCCAAACATGGGAGTGTTTTAGATACAGGTGTCAGTAGTGGAATAATAAATAAATCAGGTTCTTGGTATAATTATGAGGATGTTAAGCTTGGCCAAGGAAGAGAAAATGCTAAAGATTACTTAAAACAAAACCCAGAAGTTTTTGATGAGATTGATCTGAAAATAAGAAAATTCTATGGATTGACAGAAGATAAAACACCAGCAACTGAAATTATTGAAGAAAAATAATACTCGCCTCCTATAATAGGAGGCTTTGTAATAGAGGTGTATAAATGAAGATACTATACTTTACAGATACTCATATAAGAGGAACCAATCCTAAAAATAGAAAAGATGATTTTGTTAAAACTTTAGAATTAAAGTTTGAAGAAATAGTAGATATTGTCAATAATAATAATATAGATTATGTAATTCACGGAGGAGATCTATTTGATCGTCCAGACATTTCTATTTCTGTTGTTAGTAAATTTACTAATATTATTAAAAAAATCAACAAACCTATTTATATTGTATGTGGGAATCATGATATATTTGGACACAATCCTTCCACTATAGATAGGACTATGTTAGGCCTGTTGAAGAGTTTAGATTTTCTAAATATAATAGACAATAAAAGTAGAATCATATTAGAAAAAAATGGAATCCGGGTCCAGCTTACTGGATTGCCATATAGTTATAATGTTGATGCTAGCAAAGAAGGTTATATCTTAACAGATATTGCACCCAATATAGACTATTCTATTCATATTGTGCATGGAATGCTTCTTGACAGACCATTTGTAAAAGGTATTCCCTATACACTTGTAGATGATATAATGGAAACAAAAGCAGATATAACTCTATCAGGACATTATCATGCAGGCTTTAAAACTATTGAAAAGGATGGCAAGTATTTTATAAGTCCAGGAAGTATGGTTAGAATTACAAATAGTTTAAAGGAAATTGAAAGATCTCCAAAGGTTGTCCTTATTGATTTAGAAGATAAAATTACCATAAAATTACTAAATCTGGAATCTGCAAAAGCAGGTGAAGAAGTTTTAGATAGAAGTGAAATAGAGAAGGGCAGCTTTAGAGGAGAAAGAATAATTGAGTTTAAACAGTCAATTGATTCAGCCATTAACTTTGAAAAAATGGATATAAATGATCTTTTGTTAGAAGTTACATTAGCTGAAAATTTACCAGATCGAGTAAAGGAAGAGGCTATTAAAAGAATAGCTCAAATACAAATGAAAGATGTTTTAAATAGGTGATTTAATGAAATACATAAAGAAATTAATAATCCAAAACTTCCAGTCTCATAAGTATTCTGAGTTAGACTTTGGTCAAGATTTAAATGTAATTGTAGGGCCTTCAGACTCTGGAAAAACCTCAATAATAAGAGCTCTAAAATGGGTTTTGTATAATGAACCTTCTGGAGATTTCTTTATTAGAGAAGGAGAAAGTGAAGTAAGTGTTACAATTAAACTAAGCGACAATACCTTATTAAAAAGATATAGGACCAGGAGTAAAAATGGATATCAATTAATTACTGCTGATGGCATAGAAACAATATTTGAAGGTATAGGAACAAGTGTTCCACAAGAGATAATCGACATAACAGGAATTTCTAAAATGCTTCTTGATGGAGATCATTCAAATGCTATCAACCTGGGTGAACAACTAGAAGGCCCATTTTTATTATCCGAAAAAACCTCAACTCGAGCAAATGCTATTGGAAGATTAGTAGGAGTTGATATAATAGATGAAGCTTTAAGAGAGGTATTAAAAGATATAAGAAATCTTAATTTAAATAAAAGTTCCAAAGAAGAATCTATCGAAGAATTAAATAATAACATTAAAGAATATGACTACATTGATGGATTAAAATTTAGATATAACAATTTAAAGTTTTTATTAAGCAAGATAAAAGAATACGAACAGAAAAAAATAAAGTTAGAAGATATAAAATGTAGATATAAAAAACTAGAATTTGATTTACATGAGAATAAAAACATTCTTTTAAAACTAAAGAATATCGAGCAGATAGACAATATATCTCTTGAAACAAAATTTAAAATTGATAATTATAGTAAATATAACCATATTAAGCTAAAAATTGTTAATATAAAAAAATCTAAAAATGACAATAATCTGATATTATCTAAACTAGTTTATTTAAATAATATCGATAATAATCTCCCTAAACTAACAAAAATGTGCCAAACTTATAAACTTTTAGATTCTTTTAGGATGGAGATTGAACTTATAAATAAATCTAGTAAAATACTTAAAAAAGATATTAATTCATGTAAATTTCTGGATATTGTAGAAAACAGTATCAAGGATAGTTCAATTATATTAAATAGGTACAATAAGCTATTGGTAAAAAATAAAGAACTTTTAGACACTCAAGCTGGCTTAAAAAAGGGGAAAAGCTACCTAGAAAATTTACTTCCTTTCTTAAAGGAAGAAGAAACTATAATTCTTTGTAATGAAAAGGTTAAATCGCTCGGACATTTAAATGAAAAGTACAAAAGATTAAAAATAGCAAGAGATTTAAATTCTGAAATTAAAATTTCTTTAGTTAAAAACAATAATAATTTAAAACATTATTTAAAAGAATATAGTATTATACTTAACAAAGTAGGAATTTGCCCTTATTGTCTAAGTGAAATTGATGATAAAGCAATAAAACATATTATAGATTATCACATTGGAGGTTAAAAATGGATTATGAAAAAGAATTAGCTCAACTAAAAGACAATATTGATAATGCTAAGAAACTTAAGTACAAAGCAGAAATAAGACTAGAGCAATTAAAAGAACAAGAAAATGAAATAATAAAAGAATTAGAAATTATGGGTGTTAAACCAGAAAATATTGAAAAAGAAATTGAAACATTAAAAACAGATATTGAGAAATTATTAAAAGAAGCTAAAGAGATGTTACCTGAAGATTTACTCAAAAAGCAGGATTCAAAATGAAGGAGCAAATAGATAAATTAGAACAAAATCTAAATAATTTAAATGATTTTATTTCTAAACAAGATGGTAAAAGATCACAACTATTAGAAATTAAGAAAAAAGAAGAAGAAATACTCGAATTTATAAATACTCAATATGAGTTGCTAGAGCAAGTGATGATTTTATTCCAAAAGACATCTCAATTTGCTAGAGAACAAGCTAAATCTCAAATCGAAATACTTGTTACTAAGTGTTTGCAATATATTTTTGAAAGTAATATAGAATTTCAAATCGAAATAGAAGAATTAAGAAATAAGCCAAATGCAGAGTTTTATGTCGTCAATGATACTGAAGATTTTTTCTTAAAGACAAAACCAGAGCAATCCCGAGGTGGAGGTATTGTTGATATAGTATCTCTAGCACTAAGAATATCATTTATGCAAACTCATAAGCCTTCTATACAAGGCCCGTTGATATTAGATGAACCTGCTAAACATGTAAGTGAAGAATATATTTATAATGTTGGAGACTTTTTAAAACAGGCTTCTGAAATGTTTAATCGCCAAGTTATAATGGTCACTCACAATGCACACTTGGCTGCCTTATCTGAAAACTCCTATAGAGTCCAGTTGTTAGGCACCACCAGCCATGTATCAAAGGCTATCAATCTTTAATTGCTTGACATAAAACATCAAAAGTTATAAAATTAACTTGTATGTAGCCATTAAGAAATATACAATTACATCTAATGCCTTTACAGGTAATATATTCTAAGATTTTTATTTAAAATGATATCAAAGAATGAAATCCTGACACTATTTATGTGTTGGTTTTAGCTAATTAGGTATACTAATTATATGGAACTTGAAAATTTAATAAAATGGAGGTGTTTCCTATTGATGTTCTAATTTATATAATTCTTAGCTTAATTATTGGAATTATCGCTGGATATTTTATAAGAAGGTATATAGGCGAAGGGAAAATAAAAAATGCTGAAGAGTTAGCAAGAAAAATCACAGAAGATTCGATAAAAGATGGTGAAGCTCGAAAGAAAGAGCTTCTTTTAGAAGCCAAAGAAGAAATTTACAAATCAAGAAGTGAGATTGAAAAAGAAGTCAAAGAAAGAAGAAATGAAGTCCAAAAGTTAGAAAGAAGACTTCAAAACAAAGAAGAAGCAATAGATAAAAGAAATGAGTCACTTGAAAGAAAAGAAGATAACCTAGCAGCAAAGCTTAAGTCTCTAGAAAAAAAAGAAGAAGCAGTAGACAGAGTTTATGAACAACAAAAGCTTGAGTTAGAAAAGCTCTCGGGATTAACTTCGGACGAAGCAAAAGAGATCTTATTAAATGATACTCGCAAAGAAATTATGCAAGAATCTGCTATGATGATTAAAGAAATGGAATCCAAAGCTAAAGAAGATGCTGATAAAAATGCTAGAGAAATTATTTCTTCTACAATTCAACGGGTTGCTGCAGATCATGTAGCTGAAACAACAGTTACCGTAGTAGCATTGCCAAATGATGAAATGAAAGGAAGAATAATAGGAAGAGAAGGTAGAAATATTAGAGCCCTTGAAACCCTAACTGGTATAGATCTAATTATAGATGACACACCAGAAGCAGTAGTATTGTCGGGTTTTGATCCTATAAGACGAGAAGTAGCTAGAATCGCTTTAGAAAAACTAATAATAGATGGAAGAATCCACCCTGCAAGAATTGAAGAGATGGTAGAAAAAGCTCAAAAAGAAGTTGAAAATACAATGAGAGAAGCTGGTGAACAAGCTTCCTTTGATGCAGGAGTACATGGTTTACACCCAGAAATTATAAAACTATTAGGAAGACTTAAGTACAGAACAAGTTATGGTCAAAATGTTTTAAAACATGCAGTAGAGGTTTCACATTTAGCTGGTATTATGGCAGCAGAACTTGGAGCAGATGTTAAAATTGCTCGTAGAGCTGGTTTATTACATGATTTGGGGAAAGCTGTAGACCACGAAATAGAGGGACCACATGTTGAAATAGGAGTTGACTTAGCTAGAAAGTATAAAGAGTCTAAAGAAGTTTTACACGCAATGGAAGCGCATCATGGGGATGTTGAACCTGAAACTGTAGAAGCTGTATTAATAATGGCAGCCGATGCAATTTCTGCAGCAAGACCAGGTGCAAGAAGAGAAACACTGGAATCATATATTAAAAGACTTGAAAAGTTAGAAGAAATTGCAAATTCATTTGTTGGAGTAGAAAAATCTTTTGCAATTCAGGCTGGACGAGAAATTAGAATTATGATTAAACCTGAAGATGTTAGCGAAGCTCAGATGATTCACACAGCAAGAGATATAGTTAAAAAGATTGAGTCTGAACTAGATTATCCTGGACAAATAAAAGTTAATCTTATCCGGGAAACAAGAGCAATAGATTATGCAAAATAGTTTACTATTAAAGATATAAAACCTGCCAATTTGGCAGGTTTTATTTTAATTTAGATGATAAAATGAAAGGAGATTAGTTTGAGAATATTTGACCTGCACACCCATACAAATTATTCAGATG
>CAZRXS010000076.1:0-6425 GCA_964604145.1 uncultured Gudongella sp.
ATTCACAAATCACAGTGAGAAGACAATTCACAAATCACAATTCACAATTCACAATGAGAGGACAATTCACAATTCACAATTCACAATTCACAATTAAAAGATTAGAAGATAAAAGATAAAAGAAATAGAGTCGGCTGGTGCCGACTCTTGGATAAATCTATACTAGTTTTCTTTTTACCATTTCTGTTACTATAAATGTTGCTACATCTTCTGCGTAGGAGCCTGTTCCAAAGCCTGCATCGTAGCCTAATTCTTTTGCCAGTTCGTGGCTTATTCTTGGTCCTCCGCATACTAGGATTATCTTGTCTCTTATTCCTTCTGCTTCTAGTAGTTCTACCAGCTCTGTTAAGTTTGGAATATGAACATCCTTTTGGGTTACTACTTGGGATACTAAGAGTGCATCTGCTTTTAACTCAATGGCTTTTGCAACCAATTCTTCATTTAAAACCTGGCTTCCTAAGTTATGTGCTTCTATCCCTTCATATCTCTCTAGTCCAAAATGGCCTGCATAGCCTTTCATATTTAGGATTGCGTCTATTCCTACTGTGTGTGCATCTGTACCTGTGCAAGCTCCAAGTATTACAACATCTCTTTTTATATTGTCTTTTATATACTCTTCAATTTCATGCTTTTCCAATACATCTACCTCTACTTTTGGAACTTCTATTGAAGTATAGTCTACATTATATACTGTCTTTCCATACATTATAAAGTAGGTGTAGTTAATGCCTAAATCATGTGAGTATACTACTGCCGGTTCTTCAAAACCCATTTTTTTAAGGAGTTGTCTTGCTGCTTCATTTGCTTCATCTCCATAAGGGATAGGTAGAGTAAAACTCAACTGAACTGAGCCATCATTCATAGTATCCCCATAGGGTTTTACTCGCTTTAGGTCAACTTTTTGGATTCCAGACATTATCT
Organism: uncultured Gudongella sp.; assembly: GCA_964604145.1. Lineage (GTDB taxonomy): Bacteria > Bacillota > Clostridia > Tissierellales > Tissierellaceae > Gudongella. Next base: position 922 of record CAZRXS010000076.1, read on the forward strand.
TTCACCTCCAAGCATCAGTTCAATAAATGGGTTAAAGTAGCCTTTGTCTTTTAAGGATACCCCTGCCAAGCCTTTTCCGCCTGTCCTGCTTCTCCTTACTCCACCAAATTTACCACTTTCAATAGTTTGAAACAATCCATCTTTTTCAATTTGCTTTAGTAATTCTGTTGCATCATTTAATACTTTCTTTGCTCGGTTTTGTATTAGCCCATCTTCTTTAAACTCTATTTCATTGCTTAGGTGCCTGGCGTTATTAAATACATACTGGGCATTTTCAATTGCTAGGTATCTATCGTGAATATGTGGGGTATGGATTGCCTCTGTCAACATTCCAAGAAGTTGTATTCCTTGCCCTGTCATTATTGATACCATATTAAACATTGCGTTTTGGACATGGCCTTTAAATATATTCCCTGTCATAAACTTTGTTGGTGGCATATACTTTAAGGGTGCTTTTGGGAAGATATCCCTTGCCATTTGCGCTTGTGCAAGCTCTAAAAGAAAGCCATCTTCAAGGGTTGGTTCTATTTCAAATGCGTGTCCTAGTCCCATTTGTTCTTCTGGTAATCCTGCTTTTAGGGCAAACTGCTCATTTATAAACTGGGATGCAAGGACTGTATGGGCTGCATCTACTGCATCGTCTGTTGTTAGATAGTTGTCTTCGCCTGTGTTTATTATTACACCTGCGTATCCGTTTATTACTCTTGAGAAATACTGGTCTACTAGAGTTCTTTGCATATTTATATCTCTAAAGAGTATTCCATATAAGGCGTCATTAAGCATCATATCTACTCTTTCTACTGCTCCCATTGCTGCTATTTCTGGCATACATAGGCCTGAGCAATAGTTGGTTAATTTTATATATCTCTTTTCTTCTTCTCCTACTTCATCAAGAGCCTCTCGCATAAGTCTAAAGTTTTCCTGGGTTGCATATGTTCCCCCAAATCCTTCTGTAGTTGGTCCATATGGAACATAGTCTAGTAAGGACTGGCCTGTGGTTCTGATTACAGCCACTATATCTGCACCTTGTTTTGCTGCAGCTCTTGCTTGAACCACATCTTCATAAATATTCCCTGTGGCTACTATTACATAAATATTTGGCGTTTTAGATGGTCCAAAGGCTTTTATATAGTCTTCTCTAATCTTTTTTTCTGCATCTATTATCTTTATTGTTTTTTTGGCTGCTTGGATTACTACATCTTTAATATCTTGCTCATCTTTAGCTGGCAATCGGGTTATATCAACTTCTCCAATTGCTATTTTTTCTGCAATTTCTTGAGGTGTTAGTTCTAGGTTTAGCATTGCATTTCCCATCCAATATGCGGCTCCTCGTTCTAATCCTCCCCCTTCTACAATATTATCTACAAGAACATTGGCTAGGGGTTTTTCTATTTCATCCACTCCATCTACTCCCAATAGCCTTATTATGGTTCTTTCTGTGGACACTGTAGTGTGCTTGTCTATAAAGACTTGTACATCTTCGGCAATATTTTTTGCGGATGTACGCGATGCCTTTATTTTTTCTAAATCAAGGTTAAGTTTTGACAAAATTTTTCACATCCTTTCTTTTCAATTCACAAATCACAGTTCACAAATCACAATTAAAGGATTAGGAGTCTATCTCTACAAACGGGCGAGCAAAGCTACGCCCCTACACATTTGTCTTTTCAATTGTGATTTGTGATTTATCCATTGTGAATTGTCTTTTCAATTGGTTAATATTTCTTCTGCTAGTTGCAGTATCTCTTTCTTTAGTCCCATTATTTTTGCTATATTTATTGCATCTTTTGGGATTTGGGTTGTTTTATCTACTTTGCGGAGTCTGTAATCCATATATTTATTAATAATTTCCATCCCATCTCCGCTTATGATTTCATCTTCTAACTCTTCTATTTTTAACTCTGATAATCCAACTACTTGCAGGTGTTGGATTCCATCTAGGTCGGCTACATTGTCATAATGCGTTGTTAAAAGGGTTATAGCTGGTTTATCTATCAAGTACTTTGCTATTGCTTTTGAAATAGCATATCCCTCTTCTGGGTTTGTACCTCTGGCAAGTTCATCTATTAAGATAATTCCTTGTTCATCTGCTCTTTTCATAGCTTCGCTTACTACTCTGACTTCTCCTCCAAATGTTGACAGTCCGCTATCAGTTGACTGCATATCTCCAATGGATGATTTTATATAGTAGCTTAGCCCAAGTTTCATCTCTTTTGCTGGAACATACATTCCATAATGCGCCATTGCACTTAATAGGCCTACTAGCTTTAAACTTATTGTTTTCCCACCCATATTTGCTCCTGTTATGCAGGCTACGCCTTCTGTTAGGCTTAAAGATATGGGGGTGAATTTCATCTCACGTTTTTTTAATAGGTCTTCTATTTTAGGATGCCTTCCATCTAGAATCCATATTGTATGGTCCTTTGTTATTTCTGGTTTTACACCATCTAAATCTATGGCTAGTTTTGTCTTTGCTAGTAGAAGATCTAATTTCCCTATACTTAACATATTTCTAAAGATTTCTCGTCTTTTTTTCCCTACTTCTTTGGATAGGTATTCTCTAATCTTCATTTCTTCCTGGTCTTCTCTATCCCTTAATAAATCAAGTTCTCTTTCTGCTGCTGAGATTTCATTTGTAGGTATTATGGTGAACTTTATATTTAAATAGGATTCTGATAAATAGGTTAAATATGGATATGTCTTTATTGTTTTTAATAGGGATTTATTTTCTCTGGATACTACTACTGAGTTATCTGGCCTTAAATCTAAGTCTAGATCTTCTTTAACTTTTTCTTTTATTATTCTTTTTTGACTTCTTATAAAATTATCTCTGTCTTTTTTCTTCTTTCTAATTTCTCTTAACTTTTCTGAGTATGCATCGTATATATAAAATGTCGCTATTTTAGTATCTTCTGGGTCTAGCAGCTTTTCTAAGTTAGGGATTGGCTCAATTTTTGTCTCTTTAAATAATGGAATGTTTTCTTTTTCAATCTGAGTTTTAAGGTCTCTTAATAGAAAGAGAAAGTTCTTTATTTCAAAAAGTTCCACATCTTGCAAGACAAAACCATCCATAGCCCTTTTGATAGATTGCCTTAAATCTTTTATATGGCTTAATATATTATTAAATTCTCGCCTGATATTGTTATTTTCAATAAAGGGAAGATAAGATTCTATCATATCTAGGTGTCTTTTTACCTCGTCTTCTTGCCCCTTTACATATGCTTTCATTCTCCCTTTTAAAAGGCTGCCATAGGGTGTTAAGACTTCTATCCCATTTAAGATATATTGAAAATCAAGTGCCTTTTTGGTATCTTCATCCATAAACATCCTATTCACCTCCTAGCATTATGTCCATTACTGGAATGTCTTTTATATATTCTCTCATCTTTTCTAAAAAGTTTTTAGGTTCGAAAAAATATCCTGATGGTGAATATGGGTTTATTGTTATTCCAATTAAATTTATTGGAAAGACCACTTTTATGCTTATAGCTATTCTTTTAAATAGGAGATAATCTTTTGGGGGAATAAACACCTTTGTTCCATCTCCTACCACTATATCTATATTTTTATAGGCTCTTGTTGACCTAGTTATATCATTTAGCGTTCCTTTTACAAGTGAACCTGGTATGGTTAAGACTCTTGAATCTTCTCCTAGGTGTTGACCGATTTTATGACCTTTGCCAAGTGCAGTATCTAGTGGTATTTCATCAACTTCGCCCTTTTCATTTATCACAGCTATTTTATTAGCTAGTATAAGCTCTCTTGCTTTTTTGAGATACTTCTCTTCTACTTGTGGCAGGGATAAAAGTTCTACTGTATGGATTGTCTCTTCAAATACCCTATTTATATCTCTAGATAGGATTGCTCCTGTTGAGAGTATAGTCGCCTCTGATATGGCTGGCGCTGCTGAAGACTTTCTATCTATGGCCCCATCTATAACTATAAATCTGGCACCTAGGCCTAGCATTATATCGCATACATATCTAATATCCTTTAGTGATTGGGGTCCTGCTATTTCAATATATCCTGGTGATTTAACTCTTCCAATTACTACATCTCCAAGTGGTGTTGTAAAGGGTGTAACTTTTAAAATCTCTATACTTGCATCTCCCATTTCTAAAAGGGAGGTTGTCGTTGCAATAATTGTGTTTTCCTCTGCAAAGATCCTTGGCTTTTCGGTTTCGCTAACTATATCTAATGATTCTCCATCACGGCCTATAGAGGTCATACCAATTGGTATGACCTCTTCCATAGCCTCTTGTATAAGTTTGTTTAGGGTTACTGTCTTGCCTGAGTTTTTGCTCATCCCTATTATCGATACTATTCTATACTTATCCTTTATTAGATGGAGTAAAGACATGGCTTATCTCCTTACTTGTTGTATTTTTCACTTCTTTCATGTCTTTCCAAATAGCTTGGTTCAAGAGTTTTAATTTCTGGTCCTCTTAGCAGTTCAGCAACTCCTGTTGTAACTGGTTCTTTCTTGCCTTGGCAAACATCACATTGACATTCTTCTTCTGAGTGATCTGGTTCTGCATAAGTTGTAATAACTCCCTCGTAGTTTCTTAATACTACTTTTGTTGGCGACTGGGAGATAAGGTACTGTGGCATTACTGGAATTTTTCCTCCTCCACCAGGTGCATCTACTACAAATGTTGGCACAGCAAAACCTGATGTATGTCCTCTTAGGGCTTCAATTATTTCAATTCCCTTAGATACTTTTGTTCTAAAGTGTTCAATACCCATTGATAGGTCGCACTGATATATATAGTAAGGTCTCACCCTTATCTTAACTAGCTTGTGAACTAAGTCTTTCATTATATGTGGACAGTCGTTTACTCCACGAAGTAGGACTGATTGGTTGCCTAGTGGTATACCTGCATCAGCTAGTTTCCTACAAGCTTCTGTTGATTCTGGTGTAATCTCGTTAGGATGATTAAAGTGGGTATTTAACCAGATTGGGTGGTATTTCTTTAGCATATTTACAAGGTCATCAGTAATTCTTTGTGGCATTACTACTGGTGTTCTTGTGCCAATTCTAATTATTTCTACATGGGGAATTTCCCTTAGTTTCTTTATAATATATTCTAGCCTGTCATCTCCAACTAAAAATGCATCTCCTCCTGAAAGTAGAACATCTCTTACTTGTGGGGTGTTTCTTATATATTCAATCCCTGCATCTATTCTGGATAGGGGTGCTCCTGAGTCGCTTTGACCTGCAAATCTTCTCCTTGTACAATGCCTACAATACATTGAGCACTGGTCTGTGATTAGGAAAAGAACCCTATCTGGATATCTATGAGTTAATCCGTCAACTGGCGAGTCAACATCTTCGCTAAGTGGATCATCCATATCTGCTAAGCTTTCATGGGTTTCCATTATAGTTGGCACCGCTTGCATTCTCACTGGGTCCTTTGAATTATTTGGATCCATTAACGATGCATAATAGGGTGTGATTCCAACTCTAAATTTTTTTAATACCTCCCTTATGTCGCTCTCTTCTT
>CAZRXS010000077.1:0-5864 GCA_964604145.1 uncultured Gudongella sp.
TATAGAAAGGAGCACATATGGATTATTTTGCCTTGCCCATTGCCAATTTAATAGACCAATTTTCTAAGCTTCCAGGGATAGGCAGAAAAAGTGCCCAACGCTTAGCATTTTATGTATTAGAAATGGATGAAAGAGAAGCTGAGAGACTTTCTGCTGCCATACTCCAGGCAAAAGAAAAAATCACATTTTGCAATGTATGCGGAAATTTAACAGATAAGCCAGTCTGTAATATATGTAGTAATGACAGAAGAGACCCTTCAACAATTTGTGTTCTAGAAGGACCAAGAGATGTTGTAGCTATGGAAAAGAGTCGAGAATACAAGGGGCTATACCATGTTTTACATGGTGTAATATCACCCATGGAAAATATGGGCCCTGGAGATATAAGGATAAAAGAACTCTTACAAAGATTAGCAGATGAAGTAGTAAAAGAAGTAGTAATAGCAACAAATCCAACAGTAGAAGGAGAAGCAACAGCCCTTTATATATCCAAGCTAATTAAACCACTTGGAGTAAAAGTAACAAGAATCGCCCATGGAATCCCAGTAGGTGGAGACCTGGAGTATTTTGATGAAGTAACTTTAGCTCGTGCTTTTGATAATAGGAGGGAAATGTAAGGAGGAGGTTAAATTATGGCCTCTAACCTTATTTCAGTTGAACAAATTAAGGAAAAGATGATTCCAATATTGAGAAACTACCCAGTGGAGAAGGCTATATTATTTGGTTCGTTCGCAAAAGGAGAAGCTATTCTAAAGACAATTAATTATATTGACTTCATACTCGAATATACAAGTAATGTGGCTTATGTTGAATTCATTAATAATACCATGATGGTAGAAGCATGTGTATTTAATTTGAGTCAGATTGGTGAACTCGTCAATAAATTAGATAAAGAATAAATGCTGAAACACCCAGAAATACCTTGGTTTAAAATGAGAGGTTTAAGAAATTGCATAGTTCATGATTATGAAGGTATAAATAATTGATATGGATATGAAGTTATTGCATGATCAGCTATTCAAGCTAATTGAGTAGCTTTTTTATACTGACTTATTAATTTTAAATATTTTTGATTACTCCTTAAAAACTCAAATTCTTCATCTTTTTCTATTTTTTTAATCAAAGGAGACAACTATTAATATCCCATTTTTTCCTCATTGTTTCAAATATACATTAATAAAACAAAAAATAATAAATTGTAGATTTTATGCGAAAAGAATGATAGAACGTTAACGATAGAGTGGATCAATAAAGGTGGCTAAGAGATGGATGAAAATATAAATCTATTTGGGATAATACCAGAAAGCAAACAAAAGATTGATGTTGTAAAAATGGATTTCTTAGAGGCAGAGACAACTACATGGCAAGAACTTTTCTCAGGATACAATAGACTCTATGCCATAACATATTCTTCAGGGATGGGTTTTATTTATGAGTTGCTTAAGCGTTTTAATTATTCCGAGATAATCTTTGGATTTGATGGAGTTATGTCATATAATATTCAAGAAATTATGGCATACCAACAAAAAACTATTGAAAGAATTATAGAAAGTTCAAACATAACTAAAACTGACCTAATATCAAAGATAGATAATAATGAATTGAAAATGTATATATCACATGCCAAGTTATCACATGAAAAAATATACTTATTAGAAGCTGAGGATGGTAGGAAAAGAGTAATAACTGGTTCAGCAAATATGTCTTATTCTGCATTTTCTGGAATTCAGCGAGAAAATATTATTTACCTTGATAATCCTAAGGCCTTTGATTGGTATTTTGAAAGTTTTAATTATTTGAAAGAAAACAGTACAGACGATATAACAAAAAAATCACTTTTGGTATCTGACTATGCAAATAATATAGATGAATTACCAATAAGCCAAACTGTTAAAAGCAAGAAGGTTTTGGCTATACAAGCTGACTTAAGTGTAAAAGATGAAGTTAGGTATGCTTTAGATATTAGTAAATTAAAGTCAAAAATATCACCTCTTATGCCTAAATCTGACAAAAGAGGGAAAATACTATTATCACCAGAGAATATTTTGCAAACAAGGAGAAGGGTAGTTGAATCTAACATACAAGAAAAGGAACTCAGAAGCGAATATCCACAATTGATAATTGATATTGAAAATATGGATGTTACGCTAAATGATGCTTCTCTAAACTTAAATCCTACTTATGAAGAAATTCAAAACGATGTGAATTTATTTATAGAATATATGGAAGGCTACAATAGATTCCATGGTGATGTCAAAGGATTGCAATATAAATATTATTCTTTTGCTATTTGGTTTTTTACTACTCCATTTATGGCTAATATGAGAAATATCGCTGTTAAGTATAACCAAAATCTATTGCCATATCCTGTGTTTGGGATTTTATATGGACAGTCAAAAGCTGGAAAGACTAAATTCCTTGAGACATTACTAAAGATGATGATTGGTCAAAAACCTAAAATTTCAGCACCTGATTTTACAAAAACCTCTATTGATGGATTGAAAAGAACTGTAAAAGGAGCTCCAATAATAGTTGATGATTTAACTCAAACAAGGTTTAATCAGCACGCCATAGAATTGATTAAAAATGAAGAATTTGGGGTTGAACAAAATCTAAGCTTCTATCCTGCGGTTGTAATAAGTGCAAATGAAGATATAAAAGCAGTGGCACCAGAAATAGTGAGAAGAACAGTTATATGCCATGTGCAAGCTGGGATTAAGAATACTGAAATGATGAAAACAAGAACTGTAAGAAAAGTTCAAAATAATATTGGAACCGCTCTATATAGAGAATACTTAAGGCGAATGTTGGAGATAATACCTGATTTAATAAATAATATAAAGGATGAAAACTTAGAAGGGATAGTTGATATTCTGGAAGTATCATCTGAAGTGATTTTTAGTATTATTAATGAATATAAAACTAAAGACTTACCAAATTATATTAGGAAATTAACTTTGGATGATTATTTTGGAGATAGAATTACAGGGGCACAAGCGATTAAAACAATTAAAAATGCCTGGGAAATAAATAGGAAGGGATTTGAAGTAAATAGAAAACGATCACAATTAATATACAATGCAGCGCAAATATGGGAAGCAGACAGAATTCTAAAAGAACTACCAGAAGATTTAAAAGCTCGTAGATCAAGAGAATTTATAATAATGGATTTAGCTAAGGCAACAGAGTTTTTTAATATTAATTTTAAGAAAGAGAGCAGTATATTAGGGATAATAAAGAATAGAATCAGATAAGGGATGTAAATAAGCCGCATTAAATTGGAATTATTTATTACAGATAATTTCATAAGAGGATGGAGGTGAAGCACTGTTGATGTTTTGATGTTTTTCTGATGGGTGGAGCAGCTTGTATATTAGGAGACTATACTAAAAGAGCTACTAGAGATTTTGACTTTATAGACCAAGATTATCCCTCTAAGATTGCCAAGGCAATTGTACAACTTAGAGATTTTGATATGCTTGAATATGGAAGCATTATTGTTTCACCTAATTATAAGATAAGAGCTAAGAAACTTGAAAAGTTCAAATATATAAATGTTTACTTGCTATCGCCTGAAGATATTATTGTAAGTAAAATAATTAGATTTGAAGAAAAGGATAAAGAAGATATCGATGCATTGATTAAAATTGCAGATAAAGATTTAATAAATCAAATAATTGATGAGGTCCTATTAAGGGATGATTTGTATGAATCAAAAAAAGAGGGATTTATCCAGCAATTAGAGAAGTTCAAGGAGAGGTATTATGTATAGAATAGTGTGCGAAAGCTATGAAAACTATAAAAAGGATTTAAAAAGCATTTAGATAGCATAGAAAAGCTAAATAATAATGAGCATTCATTTATAGCACTAAAAGCTCGAATACTATTTGCCAGTGATGGATATGATGTACCAAAAAAAGAATGGACACAAAAAGAATTAGACTACGGACTGAGTATAGAGGTTCTAATAGCCAAGTTAATAGATCATAATAACAATAAGGGAAACAGAATTGAGGGTACTTCAAAAAAAGAATATTTGATTTTGTTCAAAGAATAAATATTTTCGTTAAAGATAACTAAAGAACTTTAAAGAAAAGGAATTATAAAAAATTGAGTTTTTTAATAAAGTTGACTAAAGAAATTTATGAATTTTAGTTTTTCCTTGAAATTACAATTAGAATAAAAAAGTCATTAAGCAAGTTTTAAACAAGACTTTATTCTTCTTCTGCTTTTTTCTTAAAGATATTCTTATCAAAATTCTAACTGATTTAACCAATATAAGATTGTTCCAGGTAAAATATTTCGTCTTTCTTTGATGAACAACTCAAGTTCTTTTTTTGTCAAACAAGTGACTTGAGGATGTGTTTTGTTACCATAGTTTTCAGAGGTTGAAAAGAGAAATATTTTATCTGTTAGATTGTTTAGGGCTGTTGCATATTCCAGGGGTAGCAAAGGAGTTTCTCTTTTTATCTGAGAGAAGCAACGATGGCTGCCATCATTTGATATCATTATAACTTCAAATTTTGCAGAACTCTTTTTAAGAGTTGAAGAATAAATCAAGTATCCTTTGCTTTGAAAATACAATAAGGCTAAAGATTCGAGCTCTTCAGAATCAATCATGCTCCAAAAATCATTTCTTGTAAGCCTTGGTTCTTTGTATTTATTTTTTTCTTCATTTGAGAGACTATAGCTCTAAGTAGCTAGTTAAAGCAAAACAATTGTATAGAATATTTCTTGGAATTTCCTTTCACTTTACTTTACAAACTGGGCTTAAAGAAAAAATATAATATAAAGAGAGTAATAATTCAAGATTAATGGTAAAATGGAGACAATGTGTATTCCAAGGATATTGAAATTGAAGAAGATGACTCAATTACATATATTTAGATTTAGGTACTTTGTTAGAATTTTAAAAAGACAGTTAAACTTGTTTATCTATTAAAAACAAGCAAAGAAAGGCGGAATGTCAATTATGCAAAAGAAATTGTCACTAATGTTAGCACTACTCTTGTTAATTATGGTTCCCATTCAAGCAATGGGATCACCAGGGGATTTCACAGATATCCCAGAGAATTGGTCCACACAAGCTTTAAAGCAAGCTGTTGAAAATGGACTAATGCAAGGTCATGAGGGGAAACTATTCCCAGAGAAAAACCTAACCAGGGCAGAAATGGCTGCTATGGTAAATAGATCCCTAAATACAAAGACAGAGGCAGATTTAAGCAGCTATGTCGATGTAGTAGAGGGATCGTGGCAATACAAAGAAATGTCAAAAGCAGTGGGAGCTAAAATATTCCAAGGCTCAGGCAACAAGCTTAATCCAAACGACATGATAACAAGAGAAGAAGCATTTGTAGTATTATCAAGAGTTATGAATGCAAAGTCAAGTCTTGAAAATAAAATGGCTTTCTATGATTTAGATAAAATTTCAAGTTGGGCAAGACAAGGCATAAACGGAATGCTAAATGCTGGATATTTGCAAGGCTCAAATGGATATATCAATCCAAAAGCACCTATTACAAGGGCAGAGTTTGCACAGTTAATGTCGAATGTGGTACAAACCTATATCCAAACTCCTTGAACACATGAAAGCGTAAAAACAGGTAATGTAATAGTCAATACACCAGATGCAATACTTAAAGACCTAACAATAACAGGAGATTTAATAATCGGTGATGGTGTAGGAGAAGGAGAAGTAACCTTAGACAATGTTATTGTAGAGGGAAGACTAATTGCTCGTGGTGGTGGAGAAAACTCCATTATAATCAAAGGTAACTCATCAATAGAAACAATCATCATCCTAAAAGATGGAAATAAGATCAGAATACTTAATGAATCAGGAAAAGAAATAATAACATCAACAG
>CAZRXS010000078.1:0-5777 GCA_964604145.1 uncultured Gudongella sp.
AAACGATAAATTTATCTATATTAGCAGTTAAAATGCAAGAGTATTAGGCTAATTTAAAGGGTTATGTCATATATACCATTAAAAAATAATTCTAATCATCTAAAAAATATCTTTTATACCCTTGTGATTAGTGAACTGTAATTATGCATTATCCTTTATTATATTGTTTATCTTTGCAACTATTATATCTATTGCTACTTTATTGTAGCCACCTTCTGGGATTATAATATCTGCGTATCTCTTTGTGGGCTCTACAAATTGGAGGTGTGCTGGCCTTACCGTGTTCATATATTGCATTATAACAGAATCCAGCGTCCTGCCTCTTTCTTTAATATCCCTTAGAATTCTTCTTATCACCCGAACATCTGAATCTGTATCAACAAATATTTTTATATCTAATAGATCTCTTAGTTCTTCATCATAAAGTATAAGTATGCCCTCAAGTATTATAATATGTCTTGGTTCAACGTGATAGCTTTCTTTTTTTCTATTGTGATTTTCAAAGTCATAAATTGGTTTTTCAATTGGCTTTGAATCCATTAATCGTTTTAAATCTTGTATAAGGAGTCTATTATCAAAAGCAAAGGGATGGTCGTAGTTTGTCTTTACCCTCTCTTCAAAACTCATATGGCTTTGGTCTTTGTAGTATGAGTCTTGTTCTATAACTACGACGTTTTTATCTGTTATAGATTTAAAGATTTCTTTTGTAACTGTAGATTTTCCTGAACCTGTACCACCTGATATGCCTATTAGGATTGGTTTTTTCATTCCTTATCCTCTCTCTCTTTTCTAATTAAGTCAAATTTTGCAACTTCTCTATCTACTTTTATTTTAATAACTTGTTGAGGGTGGGGTGCTACTTCTATTTCTTCGCCCTTATCATCCCACATTTGTTCTATTTTTTGAATAAAAAAGTCTTTATTTGGTCCAAAGAATTCTACATGGTCTCCTAGGAACATTCTGTTTCTTTGTTCTACTCTTGCAATCTGTGTAGATTTATCATAATCAAGAACCATTCCAACAAAATCATATCCTCTTATATAGGAGCTAGTTTGGTAGATTTGTCCTTCTTCTTTAGGATTGCCAAAGAAAAAGCCTGTGGTAAAATCTCTATGGCTTACTTTTCTAATCTCATCCATCCATTCTTTACGGTATTGATAGTTTTCAGGGTCTTTAGAATAATTATCAAGGGCTATCCTATATGCCCTAACAACTGTTGCCACATAGTATGAACTTTTAACTCTTCCTTCAATCTTTAGGCTTCTTATTCCTGATTTTATTATCTCTGGTAGGTATTCTATCATTGAAAGATCTTTTGAATTAAAAAGAAATGTACCTTTATCGTCTTCTTCTATTGGGAAATACTCCCCTGGTCTTGTTTCTTCAACCACATAGTATTTAAACCTGCAAGCTTGAACACAATCTCCTCTGTTAGCATCTCTTCCTACCATATAATTTGATAAAAGACATCTTCCTGAATAGCTCATACACATCGCCCCGTGAACAAAGGCTTCTAAGTCCATATCCTCTGGCAAACGATTTGTTATAGCTGTAATTTCTTCTAAAGTAAGTTCTCTGGCTAATACAATTCTTTTAACACCAAGATTGTACCAAAACATTATTGTTTCAAAGTTTGTAACACTTGCTTGTGTACTTATATGGATTTCCATATGGGGAATTATTTTTTTTATAAAGGTAAACATGCCTGGATCAGATACAATTAAAGCATCTACATTTATTTTATTTAGCTCTAAAAGATAGTCCTCTAGGCCTATAAAATCTTCATCATGGGGTACTATATTTAAGGTTATATATACCTTTTTATTTCTTTTATGGGCAAAGTCTACCCCTTCTTTAATTTCGTCTATTGTAAAGTTTTTGGATGCTTTTCTAAGTCCAAATGCCTCTCCACCTAGGTATACTGCATCTGCCCCATATAATATTGCCATCTTTAGTTTTTCTAAATCACCTGCTGGTGCTAATAATTCTATGCCTTCCAATCAATCTCCTCCTTATATGTCAAAGCGAGTCCATCGCCTATTGGAATTACACTTGAGCTTAGACCCTCTGTGGTGTTAATCAACTCCAAGTAATTTCTTAGCCTTGTAACTAATGTCTTTTGCCTTTTTTCTACCTCGGTTTTTTGGGCAACCATTCCCTTGTACAAGACATTATCTGAAACAATTATCCCCCCTGCTTTAAGGAGCTTTAGAGAATAGTCCATAAACTCAATATACTGTCCCTTAGCTGCATCTAAAAATATAAAGTCATAGGCTTTGCTAAGGTGTGGGAATATTTCCAAGGCATCGCCTTCTATTATTTTAATTTCTTCTTTAAAGCCAGATTTTTCTATATTTAAAATAGCCTTTTCTACCATATGGGGGTCTTTTTCCAAGCTTGTTATTCCAAAATCTTCTTTAAGAGTTTCTGCCATTGTAATAGCAGAATATCCTATTGCAGTACCAACCTCAAGGATTTCTTTCGGTCGATGAAGTTTTAAAAGAAATCTTAAAAACTGTGCAATCTCTGGTTCTATAATTGGCACTTTATTCACTTTAGCATAATCTTCTAGCTCACTTAAAAGAGGGCTTCTCTCTGGAAGTAGTTTTCTTATATATTCAGTTATATATTCTTTATTTACATTTCCCATAAAAACTCCTTACCATTCCCTGTATTTAGATGCCTTTTTATGCACATAGAGAATTATGCTGCCAAATAGGGCAACTGAAACTAACTCGCCTGCTCCTATTCCTATGGCTGTATAAATATATGGTATTCTTGTAAAATATGAAACCCAAATAGAAACTATAAGTCCATTTAATAATATTGGTGGTAACATTCCTATATACTTGTTTTTTGCCTTTGATGTTAAATATGCTGCTACTACTGTTACAAGGGCTCCTCCTATTATATCTACAAGACCAAAACCCGAATATGGTGCTAATAGAAAGTTAGCTAATAAAACTCCTACAAAGAGTCCTGGTACCGCTGCTGATTCTACTAAGGGTAATAATGTAAGGCCCTCTGCAATTCTAAGTTGAACTGGTCCAAATGTCAAACTTGCCACAGGAAAAGGCAATGCCTGTATTAATATCAAGACCAAGTATATGGCTGCTATTAGGCTTGCTTTGGTTAAATATCTTACATTCATAATATCCATCCTCACTCTTGTAAAATTTAAAATTATCATCTTATCCTAATTATACTATAAAGATTGCATAAAATACTATTAATTACAAATGAAAAACTACCTTCTAGGATCAGATGATAGTTTTTCTTTTGTTTTTCCTTAAATTTCCATAATAATTGGTAAAATCATAGGATTTCTCTTTATTTTCTCATAGAGGAATGTCCTTAAATCATTTCTAACATTTGATTTTATTGCAGACCATTCTTTAATCTTTTTAGACTCTACATCATCAAGTGTTTTCTGAACAATTTTCTTTGCCTCTACCATTAAGTCTTCTGACTCTCTTACATATACAAAGCCTCTTGAAACAAGGTCTGGACCAGATACTACTTTTCCTGTTGATTTTTCCATGCTTACTACCACAACTATAAGTCCATCTTCTGATAGGTGCTTTCTATCTCGAAGTACAATATTCCCAACATCTCCAACCCCAAGACCATCTACTAAAATATGGCCTGATGGAACAGATGGTCCTAAACTTGCTGTATTTTTTGTAAACTCTAAACTTTGTCCATTTTCAAGTACAAATATATTTTCTTCTGGGGTTCCCATTGCTTTACTCAGCTCAGCATGTAGCTTAAGATGTCTTATTTCTCCATGCACTGGTAGGAAAAACTTTGGATTAACTAATGAATGCATTAGTTTTAATTCTTCTTGACATGCATGGCCTGATACATGAATATCATCTAGGGCTTCATAGACCACTTCTATTCCTTTTTCAAGTAGTTTATTAACTGTCTTTGATACTGCTTTTTCATTGCCTGGAATTGGAGTTGCTGATATTAGGACCAAATCATCATGCATCAATTCAATTTGCCTATGCTCATCAGAGGATATTCTGGTTAAGGCACTCATGGGCTCACCTTGCGAACCTGTCATTATTAGTACAATCTCATCTTTCCTATAATTGCCTATATCTTTAAGATCGATTATGGTATCTTTTTTGTATTTAAGGTATCCTAACTCTCTGGCTACTGTGCTTACATTTATCATAGATCGGCCTGAAAGAATTACTTTTCTATTATTTGACTCTGCTGCCTCTATGGCTTGTTGTACCCTGTAAACATTGGATGAAAATGTTGCTACGATTATCCTGCCCTCTGCCTTGTAAAAAAGGTCCCTAAAGGTCTCTCCAACCATTCTTTCGCTGACTGTATAGCCAGGTCTTGTTACATTTGTTGAATCTGAAAGTAAGGCTAATACACCTTTATTGCCTAGCTCGGCAAATCTATTTAAGTTCATCTCTGCGCCCTCAATTGGGGTAAAGTCGATTTTAAAATCTCCTGTTTGTATCACTGTTCCAATTGGACTTGTAAGGGCTATTGCTGCACTATCTGGTATAGAGTGGGTTGTTTTAATAAACTCTATATCAAAATGACCAAGCTTATAGTTTGTGCCATAATCTACAACATTTAAGTCTATATTCTTTAAATTGTGTTCTTTTAACTTATTAGCTAACAAGCCTATTGTCAGCTTTGTGCCGTATATAGGCATATCGATTTTCTTTAAGACATAAGGTATCGCCCCAATATGGTCCTCGTGACCATGGGTTAATACTAATCCCTTAATCTTATTCTTGTTTTTGATTAGGTAAGATACATCTGGTATTACAATATCAACTCCGAGCATCTCATCTTCTGGAAAGGTCATTCCACAGTCTACTATTACTATGGAGTCCTTATACTCGTGTACGGTAATGTTTTTACCAATCTCCCCCAATCCTCCTAAAGGGATTATTTTTAATTTGTTTGTTTTTGCCACTTTATCACTCCTTGATTTCCTATTCTTTTTTTCCCGCATTTACAACATTTGTAAACTCCGTTACGCTCATTTTTATTCCGCGCATATTAAATAATGATAATTGAGATTCGGGTCTTAAAATATATTAATGTAGGTGATCTTTTATTATTTCTTCATAAATATCTGTTGCTTTTTCTAATTCTTTATCATCAACATTAACAAGTACTTCTTCCCCATCATCATTCATTTCAATTTTTAATATATAAGTTAAAGCATCTATTTCCTTTGCTGGCAATAGTGCAACATATTCTTGATCATCAAAATTAAACTTCGCTTTTACAACAAATTCAATTTCATTTCCTAATTCATCATAGAAAATGTGTTTCTCTGGCATATTATCCTCCTTTATTTCATATCTAAGTAGGTTTGTAAAATATATGAAGCAGCCACTTTATCAATTATGTTTTTCCTGTCTTCTCTTCTTACATCTGCTTCTATAAGAGTTCTTTCAGCAGAAACGCTAGATAATCTCTCATCAATATATATAAGTTCTATTTTAAATTTATTCTTTATTTTCTCTCCAACTTGCCTTGCCATTTCGCCTGATGGACCAAGTGTCCCATTCATATTTTTTGGCATGCCAACTATAACTTTCTTTATATCATACTCTAATAATATGGCTTCTATGGCTGCCATATCCTTTTTTTTACTCTCCCTGATAATTGTTGTTAAAGGTTGTGCACTAAATCCTAGTGGATCGCTTAATGCTACTCCTATTCTCTTTGTTCCAACATCTAATCCTAATATTCTATCCATATTTTCTCCATTATATCACTTTTATACAAAA